>JAQUMS010000009.1 GCA_028717985.1 Candidatus Omnitrophota bacterium | reverse complement strand
GAGGCTTTATAGGTTGCGCAATAGGTTTTACATCCTTTTCTATTACGGGTTTTCCGGCGGGAATTCGAAAATCACCGGGTCGCCCCTGCGCCATGAAATAACGACATCCCTGTGCCAATTCCCTGCCCCCGGCGTTCAGATCATCCGAGATCGAGCTAAAACGGTTCGTCATCGCGATCGCGCGGACAAATCCCTGTTCTTCATCCAAAGACATGCCTGATTGTTCAACCAAGGCGAGAAATTTCAAAAACGCTTTATGAGATATCAATACCTTGATCATATACGCGATCTCTTCAGCATCTACTGAATAAATAACGCTCACCCCATGCGCAAGCTTTTCTTTCATCTCGGCACTGCCAAGCCGGCTGTACTGAACCCACGTGATTACCGGAAGGTTCACGATACCGGCTGATAAATTTCCCCGTACCGTTTGATTTTTTATATCCGAAACGATGAGCAGTTCGGGATTGCCGTCTTTTCCCGTGGTCAGGATTACATCCTTAAGAGCTCCCCAGTGCGCCTGAGTATATGCCAATAATCTTCCGCAGAACTCTTCCGCCGCGCGCGCAATGACAGGGTCATCATGAATAATAAAAACAAATTGCATTTCCTCGTTCACGCGGGCCGCGGCATCCAGATTTCTCATAAGATAAACCAGAGACGGGATTACCCGGAAATAATGCCGTTGAATATCTTCTTTTCCTTCCACGATCTGTTCGGTTGCAAGATAAATTTCAGTCACTGTACGCACCCAGTATCTGTATATAACCATGGCCGTTTCTGAATAATTTCTCATACCGAACCCGGATAATTTCCGGGTGCGTATCGCGTCATATACGGAATCAAGGCTCATTACCTGCTTTGGATCACGAAGGATTTTTGCGGCTGTTTCGCGGGCCAAAGGCTTACCCGGCGTTTTATTGCCTGCGGACTGAAGTATCGAATGGGCGGAAATCAACTCAAACGTGATAAATTTAAGCAAAGCGGTGCGAATGAATTCTTTTGTAAGACGTTTTTTGTCTTTCACGTTTTTGATCATAATAAAAAATTTATTTTGAAGTTCACCATCCAAACCAATAAGTATTTCCGCCAATTCTTTCACATCCGGATCATCGCTGTTTTTCAGGTGAGGCCTTATAATTTCGCGGAACACGCCCATCGTTTCAATAATTTTCTTTTCCCGCGATTCTCCCCTGATTTCTTCCTGCCGAAAGTCCTTATCTAAAACTTCCCGGGAACCAACGGCGCCAGCCACGGAATTCGCACGCTGGTCCCCGGAAACCATATTAACCGCAGAAACGGTATTTTCGACACCGCGAAGCTCGTTTAACTCAAACTCTCCCAAAGTACTGGCGGAAAACAATGCGGCGAAAATTTTCTTTTCAGGATTACGCGCCAAATCCCCGGTAATCAGACCTATCGTCTGTAAACGGGAGACACGGACGTCAAAATCCGGAAGAGTTACGTTCAAAATTCTTACAATCTCCTCTTTGGTTAATTTAAGACCAAGGAGTACTAATAACCGTACCATTATTTTATCTTCGGCTGCCAACCGTTCATCGGAGACCAAGGTAACAACAGAATCTTCTTTCCCTGATTCAATTCCGAGGATAAAATCGGCGATCGGACGAGAAAGCGTATTATTGATCACCGCGGCTTCGTACTCATTAAATTCCATGCCGGGATAAAATAACGTTTGAGCAACGTTCCAGCGGCTGATCAGGTACACACCTTTACGAATCAAACGGATCAAAGCACCTTGCAAAGAGCTATCGTTTAAAAGAAAACCCGTATTTTTAACGACCGGAATGACTGCGGAAGGATTCCATTTCCATATTTCTTCCTGAACAGCTACCGTTTCAACCTGATTCCACAAATCAGCCCAGGGTTCTCCGGTTAACCGCGTTCTCACGGTGTTTTCATCAAGTTCTTCCTGCGATACTATATTCTTCTCCTGTTCTCCCTGTTTCATCCTGCTATTTTTTTCTTCGGCATATACCCGGTCCAATTCCTCGATAAACCCGGCGAGAATAGATTCATCATTGATCAAATTCACTAATTCCCGCTCTTCCTTCCGCAGTTTCTTTTTCGATACTTTTTTGAAATCGAAAACATCAAGGCTTATTTGCAAGGCTTCAATCACCGCTTTTTGCCTTTCCTTGTAAGACTTCGTGCGCTTAAACGCGTTCCTGACATTGACATTGCCTTTTAAATTCCCGAACAACTGCATCTCGATCAATTTAAGTTTAAGCGGATTACTCGTGCCGTTAAGATTTGAGCCCAAAGACTCAAACAATCTCACCAGATACGCTTCAGAAAGCTGGGAAGCATCGGACTCAAATCCTTTGTATAACGCCGCATTATTACCGAACTGCCTCTCTCCCCAGGAAACAAGAACATTAATGTGCCTCTGCTTCAAAACCGAGATTATCCCGGGGATAACCTCCAGTTTGATTTTGTTCAGCCAAATATTTTTATCTTCCTGTTGTACGGCAAACTCCCTGAGCGATTGAAATAATCCGGTTAAAGAAACTACAAGATCTTTATCCGATATTGACTCGTTATTGATAACCGCATTTGCTACCGGCTGAGTAAAAATTGCTTCCAGTTTCTGGACATCGCCTGACAAGGCCGCATGGACAACACTAAAGATATTTTCCTTCGGAAGTGAATCTATATCCCCGGCAGGCGGTACATCTCTGTTCCCGCCGTCAAACTGATGTTCCGCCATTACAACGGTATTCGCGTCTGTTACGGTAAAACCCAGCTTTTTCGCTTGTTTCTTAAGCCATTTTGAATCACTATCTATTGATCTGCGCACCTGGTATTTATTGTTTTTAACCGTAATCTGTTTATATTTCCCGGATAACAGTGATGCGATTTCAAACGGATCAAGTTCATCAAAAAGAGCCGTTATTTTATCTTCGTCTGTCAGGGAAATTGCTCTCACTGCGGCAAGCTGTAACAAAAACCAGGTAATAATATCTTTTATCGGCAGATGTTTTTTGGATTGAGGGAACAGCACTTCTGATGCCGTTTTATCTTCTTTTTGAACGGCGGCAGAGGGGACGACGGAGACGGAGGAGCGCAAGCGGACATCTTTATCACCCCACGATTCTATATCCGGCCAATAGTGTTTTATTAAATCTTTTCTGATGCTCCCTTTTCTGACAAAAATCTGATTTCTCTTCCAGAAAAATTCGAATAACCCGGCAAACGCCAGAAGAGCGGGAGAAAAGGTTATTTTCTTTCCCGTGCCTACGGCATCCTGCTGGATCTGCTGGAATGAAATATCCCCTGCACTGTCATCCGTGTAATACAAAGTAAACAAGAAAGCCTTTGAATGGCCTTCAATCCGTTTTCTTAAAATAGGCTCAACAGTCTCCACCATTTTTTGCCCGATGCCGATTTCTTCAGCTATCCGCCTTGACAAGAATCCCGGGTCATCTCTGTATGCCGACTGCAAAGCCGTAAATTCATCCGGGGTCATTCCCGTAACATCTTCGCCTTTTCTATTCCCAAGCAAGCTGTAATGCCTCATAAAACCGCGCATAACAATTATCTGGGAATTAATTTTACTGTTTTTGTCCCCGCCATCGTTATAAGCCTTAGGCTCTATCTTCCGGGTCATTGAATTTTCAGGTAAAGATAAAAACCAGAACTTATTCATCAAAGACAATATCCCGCCGGTTTTATCTTCCGGCGACGCATATGTTTTTACAATCTCTCCGAATTCAATCATAAATCCAACGAGATACCGGTACATATAATTCGATTTCGCGTCATTTCTGCGTGACCATTCCTGAACACTGGGATTAAGCAATAAAGCAAATATAAGAATCAGGGATTCTTCTTTAGTGAAACCCGAGATACGCAAAGGAAGCCATATTTCTCTGCCCATAATTTCGGGATTAATAGTGACCGACCATTCTCCCGCAGTAAAAAACATGAATTCCTGCAAAGAGCTGGCCGCGCTCGCTTTCTTTTCCCGCGCCTCATGCCTTAACATGCCGGCGATCAGTTTCCTTTCCGCACCGATCCTGGTTTTCGGAAAATCAAGGAAGATACTATCGCCGGAAGGAGCGAATCTGGCGGCTGCCGCAGGTATGGTTTGCCTGGAGGAAATTTCAAACATGGAAATTAACGGTTTTCTCATGTCGATTTTTTCCAAAGCGGAAGTTTCCCGGCCAACAACCATCCAGAAATAATCTTTCTGCCTGATAAACGCGCGTACGCGTTCTATCCTGCCGGCGCTCATGATCCCGGTTAAAATCTCGCGGCTGTTTTCTATCGTATTGTCCCGTATGATGCGGAGAATCGCTTCCGTATCCGTAAATAAAAGCGCCTGAAGGATATCTCCGGCAAAACGTTCTTTTTCGGCACCGCTCAAGCCTTTGATACCCGCTTCACCGGATATTTTTTGTTCCTCATTTTCCAGATACTCGCCAAGTCTCTTTATTAATTCCTTCCTGTCTCTCAGTTTTGCCGCCGAACTCCGCAATTCTTCAGCAAGATATTCCTGCTGTAACGCATGCGCTATTACCCGCGCGTTCCCGTTCATCGCGAACACCGGATTACGAGATGCCAGGTATACCGCTAATCCTTCAACAAAATCATTATCGCAGGGATAAAAACGATTTTTGCGCACGTCGGACAAGAGGATCTCCGGCGAACCGGAAACGCGTTTTCTGAAAACTTCGATTTCTTTCGCGCCAAGCGTTTCTCCGGCGCATATCTTATCGGCATAATACCGGCCTTCAGGCGTCACTTCAACACCCGTAACTATGCCGTTTTCCGTCAGGATGCCCAAGGCGGTATTAACGGCATTCTGACCAAGAATATTTACAAGAACCCTGAATTCAACATTAAGGATTAATAAAACCGTTGTTATAATCGCGCGGGCTTCTGAACTACCGGCAGGGGCGTTGAGAGCGGATGGATTAAGAAGAGAAACCAGAGGAGCATAATCTCCCGGGGTTAATTGAGGAATAGTCTGCTGTATAGCCGAATATGAACGGCGGATTGTTGCTTCGCGGGAAACCGGTTCCCGGAGGGATTTTTCCGGCGAAACAATTACCGTGATACCGCTCGATGGAGGCGCGTGGCTTTGTACCGGCATTGGCGCAGGATCAACAGGAGTATACATATTCCTTAAATAAAGGACTATTTTAGACTTGATCCCGGCGGCATCAAATGAGTAGATAACTTTATTTTTGACAAGTTGTTCAATGCGTTCTCCGACAATTTCCCCAACCGTTCTGGGCCGCCATTCAGGCATTGCAAGGACTTTACGTTTCAATTCCGTCCAAGCTTCCTCACCTCCGGCCACCGCGGCGATTTCCTTTTCCCGGTCTTCCGGTTCTTGGCTTATAATTTCTTCGGGTTGAACGTGGACGATTTCCGGCGTGGATTTATGCCCGTGAGGTGTTTCCGCGGCGGAAAAACGGTTTTCCGATTCAATATCCCCGAAGAAAACCGGCATGATGTGATGCATGGGGAATTTATCCATATGGGTTTCAAAAACACCGGGGACCGGATACATTTGACGCAATATTTTAAACCATACGGCAAACGGCTTTCCGCTTTTTTCAACGGCGATGCTGAATAACGCGCTGCCGTTTTTATTAAAAATAATATAATTGATTTCCTCGCGCCCATAGAGTTTATCAAATCTCAGGTATCCTATGACCCTGATATCTTCCCGGCGTACTTCCTTAATTAATCCCGGGATTTTCTGTGTATGTTCCTGGGAGGTTATCACGGAAATCATTGCGTTCACTAATTTTTTAAAATTCTCAAAACCTTCGGGAGTATCAAAACCGAAATTCTCTGCCCACGGCTTATTCATAATTCCCGGCCTCTTCTGGTTTCCCCGATACACGTTCATAAGATAATCACTGCTAAACACCGAAAGCCGCGGCGGCCAGCCTTCTGTCAGGCGGCGCCATTGATTATGCATCTTCAGCCACAACATGAAATCAAACCGAAAATCTTTTTCATACGGATATTCATTATTGAACCGGCTCGGGCTTTTTTCCTGCACTAATGCTTCAAGTTCATCTTTAAATCCGTAAAATAATTTCAGCATAAACTCAATTGTCGCAAGAGTGATGGTGTTGTCTTCTTTAAGCGTATTTTCAATATCTTCAAGTTTATCAAATATGGAGGCATAGTTTTTATCGTTCATGCCCTGAACAAGATATCTTCTTATAGCAGGATATAATTCCAGCGAAGAAATCAACGCGGTAATTTTCCCTGCCACCTGTTCTAATGATATATCGCTTTTCAACAAACCGCTCATTTCCGTGGGAGAAAACCCGAGTTTTATGAATGCCTTGCGTCCTTCCGCTACCCGGTCAACTTCGCGGCCCCGCGGCCGTTCTTTCACCTCAGAAAGCACAACAGGCTTATAAACCAGTTTCTGTTCTTTTTCATCCCAGGACATTCCTTCCATTACCGGCAGCCTTTTTGACACAAACTGTTCTTTACGGGAAACAGGTTCCATTTCTTCACACATCGAGGATTTCTCCTGCGCGGCATTAGTTCCGGGAAGAATATCCTGATGAACACGGATATTTTCAGCGTATACTGCCGCTACATCCGGATCATTACGCAACGTGCGAATAATATAACCACGTAAATCATCCAATAAAATCTGTTCTGTTTGTACGCCTAACGTATCCCTGATAAAATCAGCATTATCCTTAAAGAAACCTTCAAGCATAATACCGGCTTCACGCGGCTTCCATTCTTTCAAACCTTGTTTTTTTACAAGCGTAATAAACTTATCTTGCGCTTTACGGTAAATCGGAATAAAACGATTCTCGATTGCCGGCTTCTGCTCAGGCTCTGATTTTTGGCGGTACTGTTTTTTGACTTCTTCAGACTCACTCTCGCGCGTGAATTCGGAATCAATTTCTTCTTTAATACGTTCGGCCATTTCACGCGTCGCAAGATCAGCCGGCAGACCTTGTTCAGTCAAGATCTGGATAACCGCGGAAATAATCGTTTCCAGTCCGGCCTCTTCCGCGTAAAGATCCATAATTTTCATCCTGATTACCATCATATGCCATGAATTTATGTCTTCCGGGATGCGGGAAATATTTTCGTCCGCTTTTTCATCAGTACCGGCTGAATACATCGCTTCATGCAGCGCGCGCAATGACTGTTCCTGCTTTTGTTTCCTCACATACTGTTCCCGGAACATAACAGGATCTTTAATACTATGGGATGGGTAAGAAAAGCTTGATTTAGATACTATTCTCCCTGCAGCGAATTTTTTACCCGCTTTCAGAGCTTTGGATTCCGCACTCGTAAACCCAGGCTTTTTAGCACCGGAAGAAACAGGTATCCGGACGGAATCTATCTTCACGGATGTGCCCTTTCGGACGATAGGAATTCCCCGGCTTAACATCCTATCCGACTTTTCTTCCGGCTGGATCGATCCTGTTGTTTTTACTTCCTGCGCCAACGCTAATTCTATAACAGCGATATTATTTTTAATCCATTTCGAGGAAACAAACGGCTTGTTTTCCGATGATACGCCTATCCGATGCTCTTTCTTGGATAAGCTGATTTGTTTAAGGTATTCGGAAAGGACAATCCGGCGTTGGGCTTTATCGCTGATCGCAGCCGCTTTTTCTTTATAAAAAGCAACTACCTGTTCCCATAATGTCCGCGTTTCTAATTCTCTTTTTGATTTATTCACGGCGGCGATAAGTTCATCGGGATTTCTAAGCCTGTAAACTGCCGAAGAAATATCTTTTTTACCGAGTACGCTTTTTTCAATCCCCGTTGTACCGGATAGACCCTGCCGTTCCTGAATTGTTTGGATTTCACCGGAGTGAGCCTTGCGCGGTTCTTTTTCAAAAGCCCTGTACCATTGCCTTTCCCTTTTTTCTCTCTCTTGGCGCGACTGACTCTCGTGTCTTTCCTTTTCCAGCGCGAAATCTATCGCGCCTATATTGGAAATTATCCATTGCGGGGCGAACAGGCGTGATTTAGCTCCTATGAGAAGTTCTCCGCGCGTAACTGAAATCTTCCTCAGGTATTCATTAAGCGCGGACCGGCGTAATTCCCTGTCCTTGATTCCGCTTATTTTCTTCGAGTAAAAATCCCTGGTTTCTTCCCATATTTCTTTCGCTTCAAATTCAACGCGGACATCTTCCGCCGCGGCAAGAAATTCCACGGGATCTTCATCCTGAGAAACCCCGGCCTTTTTATTCCTGAGCGCGTTTCCGCCGTCATATTCTCCTGACCCGTAATATTTTTGATATGCCGCGGATTCATCCATAGCGGTTGAAGATGTCATATCCTTATCATGTTTTATCTGAACCGTTTTCTTCGAAGTACGGGCGCCGCCTTTGGTTCTGGCTACTTCCCGGGCATAAGTTTCAAACTGCGCGATAATTTCATCGCGCGAACGCGCGGAAATCCCTTCCGCCACTTCAATTATCCCGGGGAAAGTATTTTCCAGAACATTATCCATACTAATCCGGCCGTTTTCTCTCATAGTCAAAGAAGCCTTAAAACTCCCATTCTCAACTACTACAGTCAGGATACTACTGTCATCAATTTCAACCGAGCCCTTGAATCCGTGCATCCTGCTATAAACCATACGAGGGATACCATATTCGCTGATAGTAAACGGAAAATCAAATATCCTATCCCCTGATTCTTTCACCATAATAGTACCGATATAGGATACAGGATGCTTAGCCGCCTGGCTGATCGCCTGCCATAAACTCGAAGTATTGATGCGGTAATCAAAAATTTGGTATATATGAATTAACGCCATCTGGTTTATTTTGGCTTCGGCAATAATTTCATCAATTAAACGGTTGCTTATGATTTTACCAAGTGTGTACCGTACTTCGGGTTTCCCGGTTTCTTTATCGCGCGGCAAATTCTGGTTTCCCGGTTGGGACAGGAGAGGATTAACCAATCCGCACGATTCGCAATAAAACTCGGCATGAACAAAGTCACGGTTGACTTTTCCTCCGCAATCAGGACAAGAGCCCCGGACAAATTGCGAGTAACGAACGAATCCCGTATCATCTTCTTTTTCTTGCCGCGCCTGTTTCCGGGCATTACCGGCCGCATCGAATTCGGCATAAGGATACTCTGGTAGAATATTCTTCTTCCCAAGTGAATCATAAATAAAGGTTTTTTCATTACTAAAAAACCATTGCATGGATTTACCTTTTTCCTTAAGCTTTTTGGGGAAATCAGCGCGTTTCAAGGCAATACCGCTTAATTTGTTCATGAGTTGTTCGGCTGATAATGGGATTCCAAATCGTTTCTGCAACAGAAGAGAGGCCTCCCCATAATTACCGTCCGTATCAAGGAATGCCTCTACTATCGAATCCTCTTTTTCTCGTTCAACATAAACAAGCATCGCCAGATACCGCTGGTTGAAATCGGGATCTCTCTTCCTGAGTATTCTAATCGTGCGGCCGAGAGATTCAAAATTAGTTTCAATTCCGTATTTCTCATATAATTTCAACAAGGTAGCCTGATAATCACCCTTTGTTTCCAAAAAGACTATTTTAATAAACTCCTGCGCCTGTTTTCGTATCAACGCATACGAATTAACCGATACCTCAGGATACAGGCGTTTGGCTATAAACTTCACGAACATAACCCTCTGTACTGTAAATCCCCATCCGGAAGTCAATCGTAAAACTGTTTTTCCAAAATCTCCCTTTTCTTCAATCACGATCCTGACAATCATCGCGTCATCTAAATCGTAATCCGTATAATTTTTCCCCTGAATAAGGCTCGTTTTAAGATCTTCCATACCCCAGAACAAATGCCTGTTTAAAAATTCCTTTTCATGCCCGGCGTCAATCATAATATTATAGCGTTCTTTCAATAATCCGGCGGCTGACTGATAATCGCCGGAAGATACCTTAAGTGCTTCGCGGATACATTCAAGCAGGTAATTCTTCAAATCCCGGGCATCACCGGAGAAATTAATCAGGTCCGGATACAACACCCTCAAAACCGCGTGAACAAAAATCGTATGCGTAAGGTCAAAAGAATATTCTTGGACCAAACGGAACATCGCTTTTTTGAAATTCCCGTTTTCTTCCATCACGATCCGGATAACCGTATTTTCATCAAGTTCATGTTCACGGTATTGTTTTTTCTCCCTCAGTATTTTTTTCAGGCTTTCCATACGCGGGAAAAGAACATGAAAAATGTATTCCCGTTCAGTTCCCGACGGAATATTTATATTAAACGCGCCACGAAGAGTTTCCGCGGCCGCTTCATAAGATCCGACGGACTTGCAGAAGGCGGCGCGAAACTGTTCACGCCGGATCTGCCGCGCGGATTGCCGTAAGCCCTGTAATTTTGTCTGCAATCCCGGATGAGCAGGATATAAATTCCGCCTCACAAAAGTAGTAAATTTGTCCGGCTGTGTTCGAAAATCGGTTTCCTGATTAAGTAATTTAATAGCCCCTTCATAATCGCCGTTAGCCTCTTCCAACGCTTCCATCATTTCGTAGTCAGCCACATCACGCCAGGGATGGCCGCGCAGTTGATTAAGGCGTTTTTTAACTTCGCTGTCCGCCAATAACCTCTTATCCACATAGCTCTTCAGAGACAAATACGTAGTCTTAATACCATAGAAATCTTCCAATATCCGGAGCGCACGGCTATAATTCCCTCCCGATTTCTCAAGCGCTTTGATAACCGATTCACGTTTATAAGCAGCCCGTTGTTTTCTGTTTTCGGCAATCTGAACACGCATGCCAGGATATCGGGGATATAATTCTTTTTTAACATAACTCCATAGATCATTCCGGTTCCAGCCGCTGCCATAAAGCTCATTGACCATTTTCAATGCCGTCTCATAATCACCCTTTGTTTCAAGCAGAATATCACGTACCGTTTCACGCTTCTCTTCAAAAGGCTGTTTTCTCCTTAACTCAAGCTCACCCTTCAGTTTCGGCCTTTCGGTAAAAGCGGTGTTTTTCATATATATGCACACGGCATTCCCGGTCATAGTCATACCGTATTCACTTTGTAAAAGGCCCGCGGCTGGCATGTAGTTTCCACCGGATTTACGTACGGCATCGATGATCCTCGCTTTTTTCTCCTCTTTTTCTTTTTCTCTTAAAACATTTAATTCCGCTCTCAATAAAGGATATTCTGTATAAAGAGTATTCTTCGCGTATTTTTTCAAACGTTTCACGGAAACATTAATATTATTTTCTTCTTTAAGGATTGAAACCGCCTGAGAATATACTCCCCGCGCCTTTCTCAGCGCATCACGAATATCTTCCTTGCGGACGTCTTCCCTGCCGAATATCCTGAGATTTTCAATCTCTTCCCGCAGTCCGGGATATAACGGAAACAGTTCACGAGTAAGATAAATACTAATCGTTCGTGCCTCAAGTTCAATGTTATGCCTTTCGCGAAGTATATCCCCGGCTTTTCTACTATCACCCTTTGCTTCTTTAATAACAGCACGGATCAGATCAAAATACGCGGCTGACCGCTGATTTCGCAGGCCTTCGATCTCAGCTTTAAGCCCCGGATGAGCAGGATAAACGGCTAATCGGACAAAATTCATTAATTTTTTCCGGGCAATTTCATACCCGTGTTCTTGTTTCAAAATATTTACCGCTTCAGCATAATTCCCGCGTGCCCGGCGCAAAGAGACGATGATCTGCTCTTCATGAACGCGGGGATCCGCTTCCGCGATCAAAGCTAATTCTTTTGAAAAATCGGGGAACGCCGGAACAAGAGTAGTTTCGACATATTTTTTGAGTTCTTCAGCGTTATAGGTATGTTTATACCATTTTCTTCTCAGGATCTTTACTGCCTGGTTATAATCCCCTCCGGCTTCGCGTAACGCCTGCATTATATTAGACTGTTTCCGGGCATAGCGATTCTTTCTTAATAAAGAAAATTCATTTTTTAATTCAGGGAATTCCGGATATACATACTTAACAACATACGTGCTCAATGTCTTCCCGGTGATTTCTATCCCATACCTCCGGGTGAGCAAAGCGGCCGCAGCCGGATAATACCCTGATGTCTCACGCAAAGCATGAACAATGTACGAATTCCTTTCTTTGATCCTTTCCCGGCGCAAACGTTCAATTTCTTTTTTTAACCCGGGATTTTCAGGATATATATTACTCAAAACAAACGTTTTTAATTGTGCCGGCGTTATTTCTATCCCATGTTTTTCCTGAAGCAGGCGCGCTAAAACGGTATAACTGCCTTTTGCCTCGCGAAAATCACGGGTGATCAGCTCTTTTTTCGTTCCGAACTTCTTTACCCTCAGAGAATTAATTTCATTTTTAAAATTATTATTCCCATTATAAATTTCCCTCGCAACAAATTTCCGGAGTTTCATTGCAGTGAATTCAACGGAATATTTTCGCCCTAATACCCGCGCGGCTTCTTCATAATCTCCGGAAGATTCTCTCAATACTCTCATAACCAGTTCTTTTTTATACTCAGAACGTATTCTCCTTAATTCTTCAATTTCCCGGCGGAATTCGGATTCAGGCGCGTAAATCGACCTTTCAACGAATGAAGAGAATTGTTTATACGACATCTCGATGTCATAGTCTTCATTTAAAATACGCACCGAGCGGTTAAAATCACCCTGGGCCCTGCGAAGGACGTCCCTTACAATGGACTTTTTATTTTCTTTGTTCTTTTCTCTTAGGCGCACCACCTCATCT
>JAQUMS010000008.1 GCA_028717985.1 Candidatus Omnitrophota bacterium | reverse complement strand
GATTTTCCGACTACTATGATTGTCCGGGGTGATTCGCAGTCACTCAGTATTGCCTGCGCTTCTATCGTGGCGAAAGTAACGAGGGATTCAATCATGGATTTTTATGATTCCGTGTTTCCCGACTATGATTTTAACAGGCATAAAGGTTATCCTACGCAATCCCATCGGCACGCGTTAAAAAAATTCGGATTGTCTCCGATCCATAGGGTGACTTTTTCCTGCAAAGAAATGGCGGTATAGATCCCCGGTCATACCCGGATCCGCGCCTGGGCAGGGAGATGATTGTATAATGAAGTCGCAGGATGATTGGAAAAAGAAAGAAACAGGAAGAACGGGGGAAGACGCCGCGGCTGAGTTTATATCCCGCAACGGCTATTCCATTCTTGCGAGAAATTACAGGCGTAAATCCGGTGAAATTGATATTGTGGCCAGAGAGGGAACTACTGTTTGTTTCCTCGAAGTAAAGACCCGGCATTCACGTTTGTTCGGAGAACCGGAGGAATCTGTTTCTCGCGTGAAACAGAAACAGATTTCCAGGACAGCGCTTTATTTCCTTAAGGAACATAACCTGATGGATACCAACGCCCGTTTTGATGTTGTTTCAATCCTTTTTGAAAATCAATCCCCCCGTGTCACATTGATCAAGAACGCGTTTGACATGGCCGGGGAGTATGTCTACTGACAATAACGAAAGATTATTGATACCGATGATTTCCGATATTCAAATTTCCCGCAGTGTAAAACCAAAATCCATTAAAACAATCGCTTCGGCGTTGGGGATTCCTGAACGGCATCTGGTCACGTATGGTCCGCATGTCGCAAAAATCGGTCTTGGTATTTTGGATGAGATAAATTCCACAGCCCGTGCGCATAAAAGGCAGGGCAAATATATTCTGGTTACTGCTATTACTCCTACGCCTTTGGGGGAAGGAAAAACCGTGACGTCCATAGGGTTATCTATGGCGTTACACCGTCTTGGTACTATCAGTTCGGTGTGTATCCGTCAGCCCTCAATGGGACCGGCATTCGGGATCAAGGGAGGTGCGGCGGGAGGCGGATATTCACAGGTATTGCCTCGTGAAGATTTAAATCTTCATTTTACCGGTGACGCCCACGCCGTTAGTATTGCCCACAATCTGGCCGCGGCTTTTCTCGATAATTCACTTTTCAGGAAAAATCTGCTGGATATCGATCCGGAAAAAATTTACTGGCGCAGGGTCGTTGATATCAGTGACCGTTTCTTACGTTCCATTATGATAGGTTTGGGAGGAAAAGAAAATGGTACTCCCCGGGAAAGCGGATTTGACATAACCTCGGCGTCGGAGCTTATGGCTATTCTCGCCTTGAGTGAAAATATCCGGGATCTTAAAAAACGCCTGGGGTCCATTGTCGTTGCGTATACGCGACGTAACAAAGCGGTGACTGCCCGGGACCTTCACGTGGACGGCAGTATGGCTGTTTTACTTAAAGATGCCATTAAACCGAACTTAATTCAGACTATAGAACATACTCCTTGTTTTGTTCATACCGGCCCGTTTGCCAATATCGCCCACGGCAACAGTTCCATAATTGCCGACCGGATAGCTCTCCATTTTTCGGATTATGTGGTTACGGAATCAGGTTTTGGCGCCGACTGCGGAGCGGAAAAATTCTTCGATATTAAATGCCGGGAAAGCGGTTTGATCCCTGACGCGGCGGTGATTGTGTGTTCCTTGAGAGGATTAAAAGCTCATTCCGGAAGGTTTACGGTCGTTCCCGGTAAATGTCTTGACCCGGAATTGACGCGTGAGAATCTCTGCGCTCTTGAAGAAGGATTTTGTAATTTAGTCAAGCAGATCGAAAACGTTAAAACTTTCGGTATACCGGTGGTTGTGGCGATTAACCGGTTTAAACATGATACCGACCGTGAGATTGAGTTTGTCAGGCAAAAAGCGATTGCCTGTGGAGCGGATGATTGTCAACCCTGTGAATTCTGGAAACATGGTTCCCGGGGCGGGGTGGGTCTTGCCAAAGCTGTAGTCCGGGCGGCGGAATTGCCTAAAAAATTCAAATTTTTATACCCGCTCCGTATGCCGATTGAAGAGAAGATTAGATTAATTGCCCGGAAGATGTATGGCGCCAAAGACGTGGAATTTTCTAAAACCGCGCGTGAAAAAATATCAATTTTTACGCGGAATTCATGGGATCGTTTGCCGATATGTATGGCTAAAACCCAGTTGTCCCTTGGGCATGATCCGTGTGTTAAAGGTGTTCCTCGTGATTATCTTTTTCCTGTCCGTGATATTCGCGCGGCTGTAGGGGCCGGATTTTTGATCCCTTTGTGCGGTAAAATACAAACGATGCCCGGTCTGCCCGGTCATCCGATCGCCGAAAAAATCAGATTGGATGACGAGGGAAATATCCAAGGGCCTTTTTAGTTCTTAGCTCATTGCTCATAGCTCTTAGTAAGAGCAAAGAGCAAAGAGCAAAGAGCAAAGAGCAAAGAGCAAAGAGCAAAGAGCAAAGAGCAAAGAGCAAAGAGCAAAGAGCAAAGAGCAAAGAGCTATAATTAAGGAGTTCATGAACTATGAAATATTGCGACAGTACTCTTAAACATTATCTGGAATATCTGGCGGCTCGGAAACCAGCGCCGGGCGGCGGTTCCGCGGCGGCGTTAGCCGCAGGGTTAGGCGCGGCGTTGATTAGCAAGGTAATTAATTTTACGATCGGAAAGCCGGCGTATCTTTTGTATGAACCGGATTTGCGGATGATGCTGAAAATTTCAGAAGAAGCGCGTGCCGTTTTCCTCAAATTTGTTGATGAGGATGCTGCCGCGTTTTCACGTAAAGACATGGAAGCGAGTTTGAACGTGCCTTTATCGGTTGCCCGTCTTTGTTATGACATGATTTGCCTGTGCCCTGATCTGGTAAAAAAAAGCAATAAAAATCTGGTCAGTGATGTCGCGGTTTCCGCCATACTTCTGGAATCAGCTTTTTTCAGCGCTCTTTCCAATGTCGAAATAAATTTAAAATTTTTTCCTCACAAGAAAACAGGTCTATCAGTGCGTAAAGAAATGAAAAAGAAAGCCGCGGTTGTCTTAGCGATGCGCGCGAAAACGGAGAAAAAGGTTGGAAAATTTATTAGAGGGTAAACCGATCGCCGAAAGAATTAAAAACGAATTACGGGCCGCGATCGCCACAATTAATAAACCTATAGTGCTTGCCAGTGTTCATGCAGGAGAGAACGGAGGGGCGGACGCGTACGTTCGGTCCCAGCAAAAGACAGCGAAGGAACTTGGTATTACCTATCAACTGCACAGGTTAAACGGTTCCGTGCGTGAAGAGGAAGTAATTGAGTGTGTCCAGGCCTTGAATGCGGATAACGCGGTAAACGGGATTATCGTTCAGATGCCTCTCCCCCCGCATGTTGATTACACGAAGATCAGCGCGTCTATAGTACCGGGAAAGGATGTTGAAGGGATGTGCCCGGAAAATATCGGTAAACTTTTATTCGGAGCGCCGGTGGTTGTGCCATGTACGGCGGCTGCGGTTATGGAAATTATCAAATCCGGCGGTATTGATCTATGCGGTAAAGAAACCGTCGTAGTCGGACATAGTGAAATAGTGGGGAAACCTCTTGCCTTGCTTTTACTGGAAGAATTAGCAACCGTTACAGTTTGTCATATCGGGACGAGTAAAGCCGGTAAACTTGAAGAGCATGTTGAAAAAGCGGACGTCTTGATTGTTGCGGTGGGTAAAGCCGGGCTGATACACGGAGAATGGGTCAAAGAAGGGGCGGTTGTTATTGACGTCGGGATCAACAGGGAAAAAGGGAAAATAGTTGGAGATGTGGAATTCGAAACCGCCGCTCAACGCGCGTCTTTGATCACTCCCGTTCCCGGAGGAGTGGGGCCTTTGACCGTTACTATGCTGATGCGTAATTTAGTTTCTCTTGTTACGCAGGGAAACGCGTAAGAACTCTCTATATTTCCATGCGATAGGATTTGACTTCCCCGCGTAGTTAAAATATAATGAAAACAATTATTTTACTTTTAATTTCCAATATTTTTATGACCATTGCCTGGTATGGCCATCTTAAATATAAAAGCTCTCCTCTGTGGATGGCGGTTATGATAAGCTGGTTGATTGCTTTTGTGGAATATTGTTTTCAGGTTCCTGCAAACCGGATCGGACATCAACAGTTTTCCGCCGCTCAGTTAAAGACTATTCAGGAAATTATCACGTTACTTGTTTTTTCTGTCTTCTCTATCGTGTACCTTAAAGAAGGTTTTAAATGGAATTACGCCGTGGGTTTTTTATTTATTATCGCCGCGGGAGTGATGATTTTTAAGAAATAAAAACAAGAGTGTAAATCTATATTATTCTACGGGTGCTATAATGCAGAACAAGTCTTTCAGAGAAAAAATCATGACCGGCGAATTCGTTGTCAGTTCGGAAATCGGCCCGCCTAAAGGTATCGGAAGGGAGCGTATCCTGGAAGAAGCGGAAATAATCCGTCCATGGGTTGATGCCGTCAATATAACGGATTTGCAGAGTTCTGTGATGCGTCTTGGTTCCCTGGCGGTGAGCGTGTTATTAAAACAAAAGGGGTTCGACCCTATTTATCAGGTTACATGCAGGGACCGTAACCGTCTCGCGCTGCAGTCAGATCTGCTTTCCGCGGCGATGTTCGGCATTGAAAATGTGCTTGCTCTGACCGGAGATTATACAACGGCGGGAGATCATCCGGAAGCCAAGCCGGTGTTTGATCTTGATTCCGTTCAGTTGCTGCAGGTGATGCATTTGTTGAACGATGGTTTTGATTTGAATGAAAACAAACTGGAGGGTGATACTTTTCCCAGATTTTTTCCAGGCGCGGCAGTAAATCCCGGAGCGGATCCCGTTGAACCTGAAATTATGAAGATGGAAAAAAAAGTAGTAGCAGGGGCCCGGTTTTTTCAGACCCAGGCAATTTTTGACGTGAAAACATTTGAGGCGTTTATAAAGAAAACGGAACATATTAAAGTTCCGGTGATCGCGGGGATCGTCTTCTTGAAATCCGCGGCAATGGCTCATTACATGAACAAAAACGTGGCGGGTATTTCCGTGCCGGAATATTTGATCAAAGAAATGGAAGCGGCTCCCGATAAAGCGGCAGCTTCCGTGGAGATAGCCGCGCGCCTTATCAGGGAATTGCAACCGATGTGCAAAGGCATCCATTTGATGCCTATTGGTTGGAATAAAATGGTTCCTATTGTTTTGGAATTGAGCGGATTTGAAAGACGCACCGTGTAGTTTTGAGGAGGGTATAGTGAGTTTGATTAAAGAGAGATCAATTGACCGGGCGACGCAGGAAACCCTTAAAAAAGCCAAAAAAGAAAATATTCCCACGTGCTGGGACCGTCTTGACGCTCAGCAGCCTCAATGCGGCTTTGGCCTGTTGGGATTGTGTTGCACTGTTTGTAATATGGGGCCTTGCAGGATCGATCCTTTCGGCGAAGGCGCGGCCGCCGGGGTATGCGGTGCAAATGCTGATACGATCGCGGCGAGAAATCTTGCCCGTAAGATCGCCACCGGGGCTTCAGCTCATTCTGACCACGGGAGGGATGTCGCGCACGCCGCTTCTCTGGTGACTAAAGTCCATTCGCACCCGGAGTCTCATCCTGAAGGGCATCGGCATCATCATGATTATGAAATTTTAGATATAGGTAAATTAAAACTGCTCGCTGCAGAATTCGGGATTGATACGGCTAAACCCGAGGAGCAGATCGCGCGCGAACTTTCCAAAAAACTTCTTGAAGAATTCGGCAGGCAGGAAGGCGAACTCGTTTTTACCAAACGCGCTCCTTTGAAACGCCGTGAAATCTGGAAAAAACTCGGCATTACTCCTCGCGGAATAGACAGGGAAGTCGTGGAATTATTGCACACCACCACAATGGGCGTAGATAATGATTATAAAAATATTATCGCCACCGGGATGCGTTGTGCGTTATCAGACGGATGGGGCGGTTCCATGATCGCTACCGATGTTCAGGATGTTATTTTGGGAAGCCCTGAGCCTGTCAGGGGAAAAGTGAATCTCGGTGTTTTAAAAGAGGATCAGGTTAATATTGTTGTTCATGGGCATGAACCTATTTTGTCGGAGATGGCGGTAAAAGCGAGCCGTGATCCCGAACTGCTGAAGTTGGCCAAAGATAAAGGCGCAGAAGGGATTAACCTTGCGGGTATTTGTTGTACCGCCAATGAAGTTTTAATGCGCCACGGTATTGCCGTTGCCGGTAATTTTCTTCAGCAGGAGCTGGCTATTGTCACGGGCGCGGTTGAAGTAATGATGGTTGATGTTCAATGTATTATGCCGGCTTTGCACGAAGTCGCCGCTTGTTTTCATACGAAACTCATTACTACTAATTCGAAGGCGCGTTTCCCCGGGGTTTCTCATGTAGAATTTACTCCTGAGAAAGCATATGAGACCGCCAAACAGATCATCAGGGTCGGCGTGGAAAATTTTTCCAATCGAAAGAAAGACCGCGTTAATATTCCTAAAGAGGAAATGGATCTTGTCGCCGGTTTTACCAAAGAAGTGGTAGCCCAGATGCTCGGGGGGAAATACCGGGGGACATATAGACCTTTAAATGAAGCAATTATTTCAGGCAGGATCCGCGGCCTGGCAGGCGTTGTCGGGTGTAATAATCCCAAACAGACGCATGATTTTGCCCACACTGAACTGGTAAAAGAATTGATCAAAAAAGACGTGTTGGTGCTTCAAACCGGATGTTCAGCAATCGCCTGCGCTAAACAAGGTTTATTGCTGCCCGAGGCCGCTGCACAGTACGCCGGGAACGGATTGCGCGAGATTTGCGACGCGGTTGGCATTCCTCCGGTGTTGCATCTTGGTTCATGTGTTGATAATTCACGTATTCTTACCGCGGCTTCTCATATTATTTCAGAGGGTGGATTGGGCGAAGATCTTTCCGATATCCCGGCTGCGGGGTGTGCCCCTGAATGGATGTCTGAAAAGGCGATCACCATAGGTTTTTATTTTGTCGCTTCCGGAGTGTATACGGTTTTCGGAGCCAGTCCTTTTGCGGTGCTGGGAAGCAAAAATTTGACCCACTATCTGACTCATGATATAGAAGAGATTGTCGGGGGCAGGTTCGATTTTGCCGATACCCCCGTTAAAATGGCGGAATTGATGATAGCTCATATAGATAAAAAGCGTAAAGCGCTTAATTTGAAACCGGTAATTTAGCTCTTAGGTCTTTGCTCTTAGGTCTTAGAAAAGCATATTCTTTGTTTTTCCAAAGAGCTAAGAGCGAAGACCTAAGACCTAAGTAATTGCGATGAAGAAAAAATTCGTTTATAAAGTAGATAAATGCCTGGGGTGTAAGTCGTGCGAGATAGCCTGCGCGGTTGCTCATTCAACATCAGGCGATTTATTCAATGCGGTGAATGAGTTTGACGCCCTTTCTCCGCGAAAAAAAGTATACGCGTCTTCGGGAAAGAATTACCCTGTTTCCTGTAAACAGTGTGATGAGCCCCAATGCGTCAGCGCGTGCATGTCCGGAGCGCTTGCGGTGGATCCCAAAGAAAAAAACGTTCTGTATGATGAAACCCGGTGTGTCGGATGCTGGATGTGCGTTATGGCGTGTCCGTATGGCGCTATTAAGCCTGATAAAAAATCGAAAAAGACCGTTCGGTGCGATCAATGTAAAGATAAAGATGAACCGCAATGTCTGAAAGCGTGCCCGACGAAAGCGATACTATGGACAAGTTCTTAGCTCTTTGGAAAAACAAAGAATATGCTTTTCTAAGACCTAAGAGCAAAGACCTAATGTGGAGATTCTGAATGAAGCAAATTCTTATAATCGGTAATTCTGCGGCAGGAATTTCCTGTGCGGAAGCGATCAGGGAATACGATCAGACATCTAAAATTGTTATGCTTTCGGATGAAGACACCCCTTCGTATTACCGGTGTCTTATTTCGTATTATCTTGCCGGAGATGTCAAAAAAAATAATCTGATGTATAAGCCTCAGAAATTTTATTCCGACAAGAATATAGAACTGGTTTTGAATAAAAAGGTTATTCGCGTTAATACCAAGAAAAACCGTGTTTCCTGCGAGGATAAAAGCCAGTATGATTATGATATTCTGGTCATCGCGTCCGGCGCCCGGGCACACATACCTGACATAAAAGGGGTACGGAAAAAGAGCGTGTTTGTTTTTCGTTCCCTCAAAGATATAAAAGAGATTGAGTCGTTACTGCCGATTACCAAGACTGCGTGTGTTTTAGGCGGCGGGTTGGTGGGCATTAAGGCGGCATACGCGTTACGCAGAAGGAATGTGGAGGTAAAAGTATTGGTTAAATCAAACCAGATTTTATCTCAGGTCCTTGATGCCGAAGCCGCTTCTTTAGTCCAGAAGAGGCTTGAAGAGAACGGCATCGAGATATTACTGGGACAGGACGCGGATGAAATTATCGGAGAGGGGGACATCCGGGCCGTAAAGATTACATCGGGAAAGATATTCGGTTGTTCTCTTGTGGTTTTGGGCAAGGGTGTGGAGCCGGCTGTTGATTGTGTCGAGGAATCCGATATAAAGGTCAATTATGGGATTGTCGGGAATGAATTTCTTCAGTCCAGTGTCCCGAACGTGTTTACCGCGGGTGACGTATGCGAAAGCCTGGATATTTGCAGGGGAAAAAATGCGGTTAACGCCATCTGGCCCGTAGCAGTTGAACAAGGCCGGTGTGCGGGGTTGAATATTTCCGGGCACGCAACTGTGTATCCCGGTTCGTTCGGCATGAATTCAACTGATTTTTTCGGTCTGCCAGTCGTGTCGTTAGGACTGCATAGAATTGAAAAAGATGACCAGGGCCTTGAAGAATGCAAAGTTTTCGACGCCGCACAAGGCACGTATAAAAAAATTATTATCCGCGGCGACCGGATCGTGGGCGCGATTTTCGTCGGCGCCATCGGTTCGAGCGGTATTTTTACCCGGTTGATTAAAGAACAAGTGGATATTTCGTCTCTCCGCGATAAATTACTGGAAGACTCGTTTGGATATCCCGATATATCGGGATTGATACAGGAAAAGGAACAAAGTTATGTCTAAATTAGTGGCCCAGGCAGGTATCCGGGGAGCTCATGCGGTTTATAAGCAGGCGCATGAATTTTTTCAAAAAGCTTTACAGGAAAAAGGCCCGTCGTATAAAGTCGCTTTTCCCGAAACGGCGTTTTATTTCCCGATGGCGAATGCAATGTTGGGAGTGAAGGTTGAAACTATTCACGATATTGAACCGGTTTTAAAACACGCCTCGGAATTACTGCCTGAAATACCTTCGGAAAAAGTATGGCTTCCGTATTTGGGCGATACGTTGAACGCAGGGATGGCGACGTTGTTTTGCGAAGAGATTATTACAGCTTTGCGGTATGCGTACGGCCAGGAACCGCAGAAAGATTGCGTGGGATTTTTTAGCGATACGGTCATGCGTTCGCTTGGTATTCAGCTTGTTGACGGAAGGCTTCCCGGTTTCGCGGCAATTTTGGGCGCGGCTCCCGATAATAAAACAGCGGTTTCCATTGTACGGGAACTTCAATCCCGTAATATCCTGGCGTTTGTGGGGTCTTCCGTGAAAGGCCGCTCTATTATTGATCAACTTGTGGAAGAAAATGTCCAAATGGGGTGGGATAATTACATCGTTCCGTATGGAAGGGATACTGTATCGGGTATTTTTCCTTTGAATTGGGCGATCAGTTCGGCGTTGACGTTTGGAGGGCTTAAAGCGGGTGACGCGCAAAAATGTTTATTGTATACCAAAGAACGGGTATTCGCGTTTGGTTTGGTGCTTGGAGAATTAGATGATATTAAATACGCGACCGGGGCGGGCGCGATCGCTATGGGGTTTCCTATTATCGCCGATACCGATATCCCCGAGATTAAACCGTCGGGAATTACCGCGTACGAGGCGCTGGTAAAAGAATTGGACCATAAGAAAATAGTATCGCGTTGTATTGAAGTGCGCGGTATTAAAGTGAAGGTTTCGAATATTCCTATTCCCGTTCCATACGCGGCCGCTTTTGAAGGAGAACGGGTGCGTAAAGAACACCTGTCTGTGGAGTTTGGCGGAAAAAGCAGTCTTGCGTTTGAATATCTGTCGATGCGTCCATCAGATGAAGTCGAAGACGGCAACGTTGAAATTATAGGCCCGGACATCGACGCTTTGAAGAACGGGGAAAAATCAATGCCGTTAGCTCTTATTGTGGAAGTTGCCGGCAGAAAGATGCAAAAAGATTTTGAGCCGATACTTGAACGGCAGATCCACCGGTTTATGAATTACGCGATGGGTATTATGCATGTCGGCCAGAGAAACATGATCTGGATCCGTATTTCTACTGATACGTTCGCGAAAGGGTTTCGTTTAAAGCATATCGGCGTGCTTCTTCACGCGATGCTTCATCAGGAATATAGCGCTATAGCCGATAAAGTACAGGTAAAAATTTACACGCGTGAAGAAGACGTTAAAAAATTGCTTGAGCAGGCGAAGAACGCGTATGATGAGCGCGATGAACGGTTAAGCGGCATGACCGATGAAAGCGTGGATACGTTTTATTCCTGCACGTTATGCCAGAGTTTTGCCCCGAATCACATCTGCATTATTTCTCCTGAACGCCTTGGGTTGTGCGGCGCGTATTCCTGGCTTGACGGTAAAGCGTCTCATGAAATTAACCGGACCGGGCCGAATCAGCCTATTGTGACGGGCGCGGCTCTTGATTCAAAAATGGGCGTGTGGAAAAATATTAATGATTTTGTGTATCAGAATTCCAATAAAAGTATAGAGCGGGTCAGTATGTATTCTTTAATGGATTCTCCCCAATCATCCTGCGGGTGTTTTGAATGCATAGTCGCTATTATTCCCGAGGTCAACGGTGTAATGGTCGTGAACCGTGATTACGCCGGTATGACTCCGAGCGGGATGACGTTTACCACGTTAGCCGGATCAGTGGGCGGCGGCGTGCAAATCCCCGGTTTTTTAGGCGTCGGGAAGTTGTATCTGACGAGCAAAAAATTCATTTCGGCTGAAGGCGGATTAAAAAGAGTCGTATGGATGCCGACAAGCCTGAAAGAAGAACTTGGCGAAAAATTGAAAAAACGGGTTGAAGAGGTTAATGATCCCGGGCTCCTTGATAAGATCGCGGACGAATCTTCAGTAACCACTCTGGAAGAATTAACCGAATATCTGTCAAAGGCGAATCACCCGGCGCTGACAATGGACCCTATTATGTAATTTTTTCTTGACCTTTCGCCAAATTTTAGGTATAGTGAAAAGCAATGGAATATCCCTCAAAAACCTTCCTATTTTTAATAGTGTTATCCTGTGTGTTTTCTGGCAGCGCGGCATATTGCGCGCAGACCAATATTCTGCAGGATTTGTCCCTTGAGTCTAACGCCGTCAGAGAGGAATTTCAAAAACAGGCCCAGGAATACAGGCAGGAGGGAATAAAACAACAGAGCGCGGGTAATTTACAGGAAGCCATCGCGTTATATCAGAAAGCGATAGGCCTGGATCCCACAAACGCGCAGGCGTACAACGATTTGGGGGTGGTTTTCGAATCTTTAGGGATGATTGAGCGCGCGAAAGAAACGTATAAAACCGCGGCTGCCGTTGATCCTACGTATCCGAATAGTTATTCCAATCTCGCTCTTTTGTACGAAAGTGAGCAGGATTATACCAGTGCAATTTTGTGCTGGATTAAACGCGCTATGGTAGGGGCTCCCGATGACCCGTGGACTTCAGTGGCGATTAAGCGCCTTGAACAGGTAAATCGTATTAATCCGGACGCGTTCAGCAAAATAGATAAAGCCTACGTCCAGGGCTTATATTCAATGGATATTTATCCGGGCATGGAGTATCAGAATCCTTCAAAGGTTACTCTTTTGGACCCTCAGACTGATTCATCACGGGTTCGTAATGTTGATCCGAAAATTGAAGCATTGCGGTATGTCCAGCAGGCAAAAGAAAAGATGGCTATTGGTGAATACGCCACCGCTCTTAAATCAGTTACGATAGCGGAATATCTCGATCCCGCAAACTCCGATATAAAGGCTCTTGCAGAACGCATTAGAGAGGCATTGTTGAAATAGAAACTGAAAGTTTTTGCCGCAGTCTCACTCCTTTTTTTCCAAAAAATGAGTATAACCCAAACTAAAACCCCGGACTCATATTCTGGATTAATCCTGAGAAATTAAGGGTATAGTATTTTTATATGAAAAAACCGGAGTTAACGTTAATTGACGGCACAGCATTCTGTTACCGCGCTTTTTACGGCATCAGAGATCTTTCAACGTCGTTTGGACAGCCGACAAACGCGGTATTTGGGTTCATCAGTATTTTGCGCAAGCTTTTCAAAGATAAGCCTCCGGTGTATGCGGCGGTTTGTTTTGACGTTTCTAAAGAAACGTTCCGGCAGAAAAAATTCGTTGAATATAAAATTAACCGTCCTCCTATGCCTGATGGTCTCGCGAGCCAGATCCCGTTAATTAAGGAATTTGTCGCGGCGTATGGGCTCCCGATCTTTGAAAAAGAAGGTTTTGAAGCGGATGATGTTATTTCTGAATTTGCCCGCAAAGCCCGGAGTGGACATATTCCCGTGACTATCATTACTTCGGATAAAGATATGCTTCAACTCGTGGGAGAGG
Source organism: Candidatus Omnitrophota bacterium (assembly GCA_028717985.1). Lineage (GTDB taxonomy): Bacteria > Omnitrophota > Gorgyraeia > Gygaellales > Profunditerraquicolaceae > STD1-16. Next base: position 63 of record JAQUMS010000008.1, on the reverse strand, counting down.
GGATTGAAGTTTTGAATCCGTATAAAGACGATGGCCTGGTATACACCGTTGAAAAAGTAGTGG
>JAQUMS010000007.1 GCA_028717985.1 Candidatus Omnitrophota bacterium | reverse complement strand
TTCTCCTCGTAGCGTACGTTCCGGGAAATACCGGGCATCGCTGTGCCTGAGATTCATCACAAACTGTAATTATAAAATCGTAATGTTTCCCTTGTCTATAAAAATCAAAAACGTTTTTGGTTTTGTTCTGAGAAATATCAATTCCTATCTCGCGCATAACTTCAATGGCCAAAGGATTTAATTCTCCCGGTTCAAGGCCCGCGCTTTCAACCTCAAACCTGTCCCCTGCTTTTTGTTTTAAAAAAGCTTCGGCCATTTGAGACCTGGCTGAATTATGCACACAAATGAATAAAATCTTCTTTTTATCCATATCTCACCCCCGTCATTTTAACTTTTCAGGATGATGCTTTACCACGTCAGCTTTAACCATATAAATGACATCTTCAGCTATATTAGTCGCATGATCACATATCCTCTCAAGATGCCGGGCAATCAAAAGAAGCGGGACCGCGCGTGAAACCGTTAACAAATCTTTGCTCATATAATCATCCACTAATTCTTTTTGGACCAGATTACGTAATTTATCCGCTTCGTTATCACGTAAAATTACGTTCTCAGCCAATGTTGCATCTTTATTCACAAAAGCATCCAACGCGTCTTTTGTCATTTGTTGAGCAAGATTTGTAAGCTTCGGAATATCAATAAGCGGTTTAAGCAAAGGTTTACCGGCAAGATCCTGGACACGCTGAGCGATATCCACCGCTAAATCCGCTATTCTTTCCAAATCCGTGGAAATTTTCATGGACATTGTAATAAAACGCAGATCAATCGCCATCGGCTGCCTGAGAGCCAATAAATCAAGGCACCGTTCGTCAATAGCGTTTTCCATTTCGTCGATAATCTTATCTTCACTGATTACGTTATTAACCATTTCTATATTAAGCTCTTTTAATGCTTCAATAGATTCGGATATCGCCGTCTCAACAAATGTGCCCATTTTAAGTAACTGCTGCTTCAAGTCCGTTAACTCCAAATCCAAATGTCTCTCCATAGATTGGCTCTCTTTCTCTTGTGTATTTATTACCCGAATCTTCCGGTAATGTATGCTTCGGTTTTTACATCATACGGCTTGGTAAATATATCCTGTGTCTTCCCGAACTCAATCAGTTCCCCCATTAAAAAAAAAGCAGTATGATCTGAAACTCTCGCAGCCTGCTGCATATTATGAGTTACTATCACAATGGTATAATCTTTTTTCAATTCCAAGATCAATTCTTCTATTTTTGCAGTTGAAATAGGATCCAGGCTGGCACACGGCTCATCAAAAAGAATAACTTCGGATTCCACGGCAAGACATCGAGCGATACACAATCGCTGCTGCTGTCCTCCGGAAAGCCTCAACGCACTATCCGAAAGCCTGTTCTTTACCTCTTCCCACAGAGCCGCCTTTTTTAAAGCCCACTCCACTTTATTCTCAATAAAGGGCTTATTTTTAATGCCATTAACCTTAAGGCCATAGCTTATATTTTCAAAAATACTTTTAGGAAACGGATTAGGCTTTTGAAAAACCATACCGATGCGCTTTCTGATCTCAACTGCGTCAATAGAGGGATCAGTAATATCCCACCCGTTAAACAAGATTTCCCCTGTAACACGTGTGTTGGTGACCATCTCGTGCATACGATTAAGCAGACGAATAAACGTAGATTTCCCGCATCCGGAAGGCCCGATGATTGCCGTCACCTGATTTTTATAGATATCCAAATTAATATTTTTTAAGGCATGAATTTTCCCATAGAAAAAATTTACCTTTTCTACTTTGATTTCTACTTTGTTATCCATTAAGTCCCCTCTGTCGTTGACGAATAAATATCGCTATTCCTGAAATCAATAAAACCATAAACAAAAGAACAAGGCTGCATCCATAGGCGATGGCTGTTTGTTTATCCGGGTGTGTTCCTTCAGTCATAAGCGCATAGATATGATACGGCAGTGCCATTACCTCAGAAAAAACAGACCGGGGATACCCATGGGTATAAAAGGCCGCTGCGGTAAAAAGAATCGGGGCGGTTTCTCCGGCGGCCCTTCCTATGCTTAAAATTACTCCTGTAAGAATACCCGGTAACGCGGTGGGCAAAACGATGTTCTTTATGGTACCCCATTTAGTTGCCCCTAAAGACAAAGAAGCTTCCCGTATTGATTGAGGAACTGCCGATAATGCTTCCTGGCTTGAAGAAATAATTAAAGGCAGGATTAAAATTCCCAGGGTCAGACTTCCCGACAGGATTGAAACGCCGAAACCAAAGAATTTTACAAACACAGCAAACCCGAAAAGCCCGAAAACAACCGATGGGACCCCGGCTAAATTATTGATGCTTATTCTAATAATATGCCCGATGATCCCCTTGGGATAATATTCGCAAAGATAAATCGCGCATGCCAGCCCAAGAGGCAAGGCAAAAAGAATAGCGCCCATCGTTAAATAAAATGTCCCTACAATCGCAGGCGCAATACCGCCTTGGGTCATACCCATTCGCGGGCCCTGGGTAAGAAATTCCCATGAAATAACCTGGATTCCCCGCGCGCTGATAAAATAAATGATCAGGCCTAAAAATATAATCGTTGAGGCAATACAAAGAAATAAAGCAAAAAAACCCACGTTCTGCACACTATTTTTTTTCATCCCGAGCCCTCTTATTACTCCATAAATTTATACTACCCCAGCACTTCTATTACTTCTTTATACGGTAATGGCTTCATCCGCTTAACCCCAGTTTTATTCGAAAACGCCGGCTGATTATTTCGGCAATTATATTAAATATAAAGGTTGTAAGAAATAAAATAAGCGCTATTGCAAACAAAGCATGATAATGCAAACCTCCCATAGGCGCTTCGCCCATTTCTGCGGCAATCGCGGCTGTCATGGGCCGCACCGGTTCTAAAAACGAATGAGGAATAACTGCCGCCCCTCCGGCAACCATTAACACAGTCATGGTTTCGCCTATCGCGCGGCTCATACCTAAAATGACAGCTGTTGATATCCCCGAACCTGCCGCGGGTATTACCACCTGAGTTAAGGTCTGCCATCTGCTTGCGCCTACGGCAAAAGATGCCTCTCGAAAAGCTTTTGGCACGTAATTTAAAGCATCATCAGACAGGCTACACACGGTGGGAGTTGCCATTATACCTAAAACTAAACTCGCATTAAGAGCGCACAGTCCCGTCGGCAGATGGAAAAAACTCTGCAGGAATGGCGTCAGGATAACCATTCCGAAAAAACCATACACTACAGAAGGAATACTCGCCAATAGTTCGATTAACGGTTTAAGAATTGCTCTTTGTTTATACCCGGCTAATTCATGCAGGTACAGCGCGCTCCCCACCCCCAGAGGAACGCACACCAGTATCGCACCAGCCGTTACCCATACGGAAGCTAATATTAAAGGTAAAATACCAAATTCGGGAGTCGAATACGTCGGATACCAGTCCCTCCCAAGCAAAAGTTCCAAGACACGTACATGCTTAAAAATCGGTAATCCTTCTTTGAAAAGTACAATGATAATCCCTATGAGAAATAATAATGAAGAAAATGCCAATACCGTAAAAATCCATGTATATAGTTTCTCTTTCATACGCATAAGAATATTTTACATCCGGCTTTATTGGATAAACCGGTGTTCTGCTTTCTGCAGAAGAGAACCCCGGCAGGTTATTGGCCTGCCGGGGATTGAGAAAAAAAGCAAATACCCGATTTTACTTTAACCCTACAAACCCTTCTTCTTCGACTAATTTCTGACCTGCCGGACTCAATATAAAATCAATAAACTGCTTTGCCAACCCTTTAGGCTCGCCATTGGTATACATGAATAACGGCCTGCCAAGCAAGTATTTATTGGTTAACACGGTCTCCTTGGACGCTTTAACTCCGTTAACATCAACTGCTTTAACCGATGACGATACATACCCCAATCCAACGTAACCAATCGCACCGGGAGTTTTAGATACTGTAGAAGCGACCGCCTGGTTAGAAGCTTGCATAAGAGCGTCTGATCTCACCTTTGCCCCATCAAGAGCAAGAGTGCCGAAAGCCTCAAAAGTTCCACTCGCACTATCGCGTGAAATAACCACAATCGTTTCATCAGTTCCGCCTAATTGTGCCCAGTTAGAAACAGTACCGGTATAAATCTCTTTAATTTGTTTCTTTGTTAATTCGGTTATACTATTTGACGGGTGAACAATAATACAAATACCATCCATAGCAATAACATTAGCTTTAAGGCTTCTTCCGTTTGTCACGGCTTTATCAAGTTCAGTATCCTTAATCGAACGGGATGAATTACCAATATCGCACGTGCCGTCTATTAATGAAGCAATACCCACCCCTGAGCCGCCACCTCGGACTGAGATATCAGAATCAGGATTATTGTTCATAAACACCTCTGCCGCCTTTTGGGCAATAGGCAACACTGTAGTAGAGCCTGCAACCACAATTTTCTCCGCATAACAAGGAAGCGTAAACCCCAGAATCACCGCTCCCAACGGTATTAACTTTGTTAATCTCATTTTATCTCCTTTTTTAATAAGTCTCATCCTTTACTGAACACATTGATTTCGGACATACCGTATTGTTCTGACTTAGAATTTCATATTCCAGTCAGCTTGAAAAACGGTCGTTGGCGCTCTCCTATTAGTACCTATCTGGTTTATATTTTCAAAGCGAAATCCGGCTAATTGAAGCCAGGTATTTTTTCCAAGTCCATACTGGAAAGAAACTTTATTGCCTCTAATCCCTGTTTTTCCGCTATAACGGTCTGAATCAGGAAGAGTATCCAAAACCGAGTCTTTTTCCAACATGCTGTATACATACTGCACCTGCCATTTTCCCCACTCATCGACTTTCTCATTCCCGAATCCAAACCCTGAGGCAAAACCGTTATTCTTAGCAGGAGCAGCCAAATTATTATAATACTCGCCAAAAAACGCCAATTTTTCAATGTCCAGCATACTTAATCCGGTAATATTCGCGATAGGCTTAAAAGGATTTTTAATTCCTAATTCAAACGCCGGAGTTATCTCTCTAAAACCGTACTTATTCAAACCGGTAGTACCGGATCCGCTCGATTTTGTATTGGTTCCCTGGCTGCCATCCAACGCTCTTCCTTTAACATTTGAAAAGTCGTAATAGGAAACCGCGCCTTTTAAGGAATGAGTATCCGTTAATAGATATTCAATACCACCCTGAGTAGCATATGTCATAGCGTTATGAGTAGTGGGTTCTGTTTCGGAAAGAACAAACAACATGGTATCTAAAAACAGATTCGTTTTATCGTTCAACTTTTTAGTCAACTGCAAAACACCGCCTTCCGGAGTTATGTCATTATCAATCATTACATCGGTCGGCCTCCATGGAAGGTATTTCATCTTACCGCCCATGATCGACGCCCATGACACAGGAGTATACCTGGCATACGCGTAATCCAATACTAAAGGTTTCTTCGCGAATGCATTTCCGAAACTCTGATTATTGGAACGTGCAGAATCATAACTGGTGACATCTGTCGTTCCGGTTGCAATTCCCGCTCCCACCATTATTTTATCATTTACCTTACTGTCAACACCAAGCCTCAACCGGACGCGCCCTCTGTTTCTGTCCGATACCACACCGGTATCACTGGTTTTCGAGTGATCAAGCTGATACCTGACTCTGAAATCTCCTTTAAGTTTCGTATTTTGAATCCACGCCGGCAATGAAGTGTTTTTACCCGCGGCAATCTCGGCCTTAACTTGCTCTTTGGTTTCAGTGCCGATTTGCTGAGCTTCCCCCGGAGTTAAAACACCCTTTTCAACCAATTTTTGAAGCAGGAGGTCAACTTCACCGGCATTGGCAACCCCCAGACCGAAAATCATACTTATAAAACCTGCTGCCGCAATTGATGTTAAAAACTTCTTCATTTTAATTCCCTCCTCATTTTAGTTATTGAAAGTATCACATTGCAACAAACTTGAGAACATGTGGGATTATATTTATTTCAATCTTCCACCTCCTTTATTAGGTTTAGTTCATGAGTTCATACGCTCGTTCGTGTGTGTTGATATAATCGTTTTTACCATGGGATACAAAAAGAGGACAAAGTTCGTAAAGAGCAAAACAATAATTTTCTCTTTCAAAAACCGAAGGTACCATTAAACCATCTTCACAATCCCCGCATGTTGCATATTTACTCTTTGAGCTTAGACAAGGACACATCTCTTTCTCCCTTTTTTTGCCCTGAGTAGTTTCAGATAGTACATCCCTGATTTGAACAAAATAATCTTTATCTCTCATAGAGATTAATTCTTTAATAATCTCCATCAGCTTTGCCACACTGAAAGGCTTAGTAATGTAACAATCCGCTCCGACAAGATTTCCGTAGATTTTATCCTGGGATTCAGCTCTGGCGGTCAGCATAACCACAAATGTCTTAAAAGCAGCCGGGTTTTCTTTAATCGCTTTACAAATGTGGAAGCCGTCAATACCGGGAAGCATAATATCGAGGACCACGATATCAAATATTTCCTGAGAGAGCTTCGTGTTCGCCTCTAATCCGTCGTAAATGGACTCGGGAGTAAAGCCATTTTTAGAAAGGTTGTAAGAAATAAGCCTGTTAAGGTTCTTATCATCTTCAACAACCAATATCTTTTTTTCTTTTCTTATCATAGATGTATCCGCTATTTTATTTCTTTCAGACAGATTGTTGATAGAAAGCATCCATAACCTTCAATTCCTCTTCTATGATTGCTTTCAAAAAATCCGCTATCTTCCTTATGGTGTTGCCTGCTATCTTTATCATAATACCCGGGCTCCCTTTCTTTTACTTTTAAGCTTACTAAATCCATGTAACAGAATCCTTAAAGCATTGTGAACTTTATGTGAACTCTTAAGGCTCAAATTTGTATCCCTTTCCCTTTACCGTCTTAATCAATTGCGGGCTATCAGGATCTGTCTCTATTTTTTCCCTAAGATGCCTAATATGCACGTCGATGTTTCCGTACTCAACAATTGTATCTCCCCCCCAGGCCGCATCCAGGATTTCGCTATGGCTTAAAACCCTCCCGGGGTTGCTCAGGAGAAGCTTAAAAATACCCTTTTCTTTCTCAGTAAGTAAAATCTCTTCATTGTTGCGTTTTACCGCACAATTTTCTCCATCTATTTCTAATGAGCCGATTTTAAAATTCTTTACGGCTGACACTTTGCTTTCAGACCTATCGAGGACTCGCTTCACCCTCACAACCAATTCCCGAGGACTAAACGGCTTGGTGACGTAATCATCTGTTCCCAGGTCAAAACCTTTTAGCTTATCGTCAACTTCGGAAAGAGCACTCAGCATAATAATAGGTATTGTTCTGGTTTGGGGATTCTGTCTGAGACGCCGACAGACCTCCCAGCCGTCAATTCTGGGGAGCATAATATCAAGAATAATTAAAGCGGGTTTCTCAGTATTACAGATTTCTAACGCTTCAAAGCCGTTATAAGCGGAAAGCACGCTGTATCCACCTATAGTTAAATTGAAGGCGATAAGTTTAACCAACTCGTGTTCGTCATCCACCACTAAAATTTTTCTTTTTTTCATCATATTTTCTCTCCTCCCGGGAAAATCTTTTGCCCTGTTCAAGAAAATTATAAAAGAGTCCCGTGACAAAATCATTAAGGCTGTGTGAATTTTGTGTGAATTGCGAAGAAAACGGTCAAAAAGAGGAGTTATTCAGGAGGAAAGAAATAATTTTCTCTATTTCTTCTTTATCAGGCGCATCCGGCCTGAGGCGAAGATAATTTCGGTAATGGGCCACTGCTCTCGCCGTGTCCTTTTTGCTTGTTTCAAAAAGCACGCCGAGATTATATTCCAGGTCAGGATTATTGGGGTTAAAAACCAGAGCATTCTCATACGCTTTAATCGCGTCATCAAAATGGTCCACCTGTGAATAAAGATCGCCGAGTTTAATGTTATACTCGCTATTCATCTGCCGGATGAGTTCTTTCAATACCGAGATTTCTTCTTTTAATTTTTGATTCTCATCGGTCTTTGACTCGGAAATGGCACAATCACCTTCAGAAGGTTTTTGTGCTTCTTCAATACGGGAGATATATTTCAATTCATAATAAACGGGATTTCCATTAAAATCGATTTTTATATATGAATCTGTTTTTTCAATAATCCCGGCAGTGATTTCTTTGCCGGATTTAAAAATAATCTTCGCGGCATCGGCCTCTTGCGGGAAAAATATTGGCCCATAACAAAACGCTGTTGATGCTAAAATAATCAAAATATATATCATAGTTCTACTTCCATTTAATAGCACTGCCCAGGGTGATTAAAAAATCAGCGATTAACGCTATGGTATAGAAAAAAACAAAAAAAAATGAATATCCCCCGAGGATCACGAATCCGATCCACCGGGGCATCAAAGGCACGATTCCAAAACCCAAAGCGATCGATATAAAAACAGCGGAAACAAGCACAAACCAGGCATAGACTTTCAAGATCGTACTGCAGATTCTCAGCAACCGGAGATGTTTAATATTGATCTCTTGCTTATTATTAAATTTCATGGGACCAAAACTTTCTGAGGTTGCACGCAAGAGACAGGAAATGACTCTATGTCCACAAGAATATCTATTAATGCCGAATCCGTAGGGATCGTCATTTTCTCTTCCATTCTTAAGATTTCCGCCACGCAATCGCGAACTTTCGATAACGCCTGTTCTTTGTGCCGATAATTCCGGGCCAGATCAAATAGTTTTTTAACCTGTACAACCTTGGGCAATTTACCTGTTTCCATGCCTTGCCTGATCCGCATCCACGCTGTTTCAAACTCCTGTTTATCCCCCTGTGCCCCGGATATATCCGGAAGGATCGTTATCTGGAGCTTCCGGAAATCAATACCTCCCGGCGTTGAAAGCAACGGCATTTCAATCTTTCCATCCGATACCGAACTTCCTCCCCCAGCACTTTTCAGTACCCCCCCAATCTTTGCCAACCGGTAAAAGTTTTTGCTTTTTTTGTCTGCAGGATCCTGTTTGCGTTCCTTTGTCAAATAACCATCTTTTTCCATCAATATCTCCAAATCCCGATAAATGGTAATATAACTTGGCGGAATATCCTTCTCTTTTCCACGTATAAAAACCTCTTTAAGTATATCCCGGACGGTAAACTCTCCTTTTTCATTATTGTTTATAAACTCACGGATTTTCGCCCTTCTTGTTTCCGCGTTAAACGTTGTCTTGGGGCTGGCAACACGGAATGATATTAAAGATGAATTGGGTTTACTTCCTACCATATTTCTGGAAAGATCCAGCAAATCTTTTTGCTTCGAAACCGCAGTATGCCGCAACGGCCTGCTGAGGGAAGCATTCGCAATCAGGCTCTCCTCGCCCTGATCATTACTGTACATACTTTCATTTCCCTCTTTTTCAGAGTAGAGGCCATGCAATCCTTGTTTCAGCAAATGTTCGGCAGACCTTGTTCCATCAAGTTTCACATATGTAGCACCCTGGCTATAGGGCATGAAAGACCCGATATCATATTTATCAAAATCCGTACAATAGCCTTTTTTAGAATAATGCGGCCAGTATATATTAAATAACCCTTCGTAAAATTTCGCTTCTTCTTCCGATGCAGCTCCTAGTCTTTCCCGGTAACGATGAATGTCTTTCCCCTCCCCATTAGCCAACATGACCAACGGCACCAGAAGATGCGATGTGAAATGAGTCTTGAAACCGAATGACTTGTTCCGATTAATATAATTTTGTATCTGAGAAAGCAGTGTTAAAAAATTATGATCGACCTTCACCAATACCCCGCCCGCAAAAATAGGCATCTGTTTTTTTGTATTATTACTCCAGTCAAATATTTCTCCGGTAAAATACGCGGGAGCAAATTTATCTTTGATCAAGTTCTTGGTTACGCCCTGAAACAGTTTGCCGATATGCCCTTCTATTTTATTCTGAATTGCTTTACCGTTACCATTCATGGCAATAAGACCCAGATTCTGCGTTTCCATTTGTTTAATGTCTACAAGAGATGTCAATAATTCTATATCATTTATACGTCGCCCTTTTAAAATAGATTTAATATCGCCAAGAAATACTTTGTGTATAAAATCCACCCAGACCCTGTTCTCGTTTCTATCTTTCAAAACCTGAGTAACCTGATAACCATTAACAAGCGCAAGCTCAAGAGGAGTCAGAGACCGCCCAAGTCCGGGAAATTGAGGAAGAGGCAATTGTACCAACGACCTATCAACATCTTTGCCTGCACCCAACAAAACGACACATCGTTTATACTTCTTTGACTCCACCAGACCCTTTATAAAAGACCCCGCGCTTCCAGCACCATTCACAGAAACCAAAACCACCGGGACATCACGACGCAACAATATGCCGCGTATGTTGTCCAGATGGCGTTGTATCCTATGCGGCTGGTCAGTAACAACAATAACCGCTTCTGCGCTCTTTTCGGAAGACGAAAGTTCCCGGGATACCGAATCCATTGTAATGTCATAGGTAATGTGTGCCGCTTCATCCTGAAAATTATCAGACAAAGACGGAGAAAATTTATTCAATTCATTTTTTAACTTTTTGATTTCGAGTGTATTCTTTTTAAAATCAGAATCAGTCATAGCGTTAATCGAAACATACCAGGCGGCGATTAAAGCCAGAGGGGCGGAAGCCCCTTTTATAACCGGCATTAACGCGGTACTGTCGCCGCCGATCAATATTTGCAGATTGATCAGAAACGGATAAAATGCAAGTACTCCAAAAGCAACCAGCGCTATTGCGGGAGTCACCATTTCCCTAAGCAAAGGCCATGTTCTTTTTGCTCCCAATTTTGCTTTTGAACCGCTGTAGGCATCAAAAATCCATGAATCCCATTCACCTATAGTCTGTGTATCTCTGTTGCCTTCTTTAGGGTATATATTGTCAAGTTTATTCCCGAGGGGGATAATTACCTCCCTTAAATTTTTTTTCAAAGAATTGACTGATCTGTTATAAATCATATTAAAACCAACTAATGAACCGACAAAAGTCGACATAATATGATTACTGAACCTGCTATGATCAAACCGGTCCCCCGATGCCCAGGGAATATTCTCAACCGCATGAAGCAGATGTTTGCACACATTAAAATACTCGTAGGTATCAAGCAACTCAGCAGAGAATATTTTTAATTGGCGGCGTTCCATTTCATCCCTGCTTTCCCGGGACTTACGGAACAAAATTCCGATTAAAGTGCGTAATTCAGGTATTACCTGCGAATAAACTTTTGCATATTTACTCCGGCGATTCGTGACCTCACTTACGTTAAAAGGAAGAGCGTTTCTCAATTTCCTTACCTCTTCTAAAGCCAACGAACTGCTGTAAACGACATCTGTATCGGTATGTTCCATGGAATTAACAATATATTTCAATCCTTTTAACGTTGCTGTTGTCCCATTCTCCCAAGTATCCGGATTTGATGCAATGACAGTTTTGGGCTGTTTGATTTTTTTACTTTTAGTCCATGTATAATAACAATAAGCAAGAAATCCCGTTCCTAAAAAAAACAAGGCCAAAATCTCAGGATTGGTTCTTACAATTTCGGTTGCATAAATCCCGAAATCATTAATAGTATGCATAAATTGCCCGGCAAGCTGACTCAAATCATTGAATTGAAATCCGTTGGTTTGGCTTAAAGTCGTATTGGTTGCATTCATGGGATGCGCAACATGAGTTGTATTTATTGGACTTAAAGAAGGGGTATTAAACACATGGGGTAAAACTCCGGGTGAATCCGGAGAAACCGTGACACCCGGATGAGAAGGAGAAACATCTGCTGGATAAGAAACAGGTGTTGGAGAATGAGGTGTTCCGGGAGTATGCACAACAGGAGAAACATCTCCCGGATGTACAGGTGCCACATCAGAGTGAATTGGATGAACTGTTTTTGCATCCTCAGGCATTACCGCATCCGGAGACCGGTGAACGGGTTTTGCACTCTCAGGGATAACCGCATCAGGAGATCGATGAACAGGTTTTGCACTCTCAGGGATTACCGCATCCGTGGATCGGTGAACGGGTTTTGCACTCTCAGGTATGACCGTATCCGGAGACCTGTAAGTAGGATGATACGATATGTGTGAAGCATCTAATTTCTGTTCACCTGGCACATTTGAACCTTGTATTTCCGCACCGGCTTTTATGGAATATTCCGGTTTGGATCCGGCTTTAAATGAATAACCAGGTGTTTGCCCACTATGAACCCCGGTGCTTGGAGGTAAAGCAACATGGTGTTCTGTAAAAGATGCGGTATTTAAATGCTCCGCAGCTAAACCAGTATGTAACGATGGCGCGGACGCAGGGTCAGCATGAAATGACGTAGCCGGTGCAGAATCGACATGAAATGACGTGGCCGGTACAGAAGCAACATGAAATGACGTGGCCGGAGCAGAACCAACACGAAACGATGAAGCCTCTGCCGGGTTGAACATCTCTATGAACCCCGTGGTTGATACAACCGCACCGGCAACTGTTTTTTTAATTAGATTTAATTTATTAATAAGTTTCGGAGATACATATTCGGGAGGAATAATATATGTATTTCCTTTACGTATTATATCCCAGTCTTTCACTTCCGAGTTGACTTCAACGATCCTTTGTGCCAAGGTTTTCATTTCACGATAAGAAGCATTTGTTATCCCTTTGAAATTCAACAAATCACTTGAGAATCCCATAAGCGTGTCTGATTTTGGTTGAACCATCCCCCACTGTTGGGTAACAGCCAAAGATTTCCCGAATTGATATAAAAAATACTGGGGATAAAGCAGAATGGGAAACAGAAAAGGTGCGGCAAGAGCAGTAATATATGCCAGAATATATTGCACTACAGATAAATATGGGCTCATCTTATGCCATGTAAACGCTCCAAAATCGACAAGTTTTTCTCTCCCTTCGCGTGCAATAGTTCCTCCATCCATAATGGAAGAATTATTATTCAAAGGGGGAGAAAACCTGCCAACCGTGGCTTGTGGTGAGCCATTATTATTAATACGCATACCATCTTCGTCAACACTGATATCTACTATATGCCGCCCCCCATTCACCCCGGGAATACTGCGAGGAAACCGGCTCTGAATAATAGTAAGCCGGCTATCGGAAGTAGCGGAACCAGGATATGAAAAAGAAGGCAAAGTTAAGGAAATGCCGCCAAAAAAATAATTCTTTACCATCTCCCCGTTTGAAAAAACAACGGTTTCAGATTTATTATATTCACCCTGCTTATAAGACTTTTGATATTGCCTGAAATAATATCCCTTGTCCCAGTTTTTTCCCGATTTCAACCCCTGGAGACACCGCGCATCGATAATGTCTGTATACTCCGTCTTTTTATTTTTAAACCGGGTCTTGAACCATTGCGCAAGAATAAAAGAATAATAAACCTGACGTAATGCGGCATATTTTTCTGAGGTGTTTACTGACTTTATAAGCTGCGGCAATATCATAGATTTAACCAGAGAAGAAGAAAAATCACTCAATTGCTGAAGCCGCTTATCTTCAAAAGTGCGATTCTCCCGAAGATATTCCGATTCGTTCAAAACAGTAAGCGTGGCTTTATAAACAGAAGCATTATTAGCAGATTCACAAAGAACGATCTCACCCGGAACTATCCAAACTCTGCCATAGACAGGAATTGACACCATTGGATCACCGTAAATCTCTTCCGCTTTTTTATTTACTATCTTCCAAAATGTGCTCCCTAAAGGGGACGAGGGAGAAGTAAGCCGGCCTATTTCTTTTTTGAGTTCAAGATCGGCCTCAAGCAGGATTCTTCCCGCATCGGTTTTTGCCAGATCATTATCCAGCATCCGATTTTCGTCATCAGGACGAAGATTTACCCAGAAGGTTTGATTGGGAAGTGTCACCCCAACAAGAAACAACTTCAGGAGCTCTCCTGTATACTGCCTGATAGCTCCCCCGTCACTGTTATGAAAATCACCCATATCCACAAACAAGTGAAAGGAATCTCGATTTTTATCATAGGTCAGCGAATACAGATGCGGCGGAGAAACAACGGAAAACGGAGGCAAGAAATTTTTTCCGTCAAAGACTTGAGCAAAACCACTTTGTTCAAAAAAAAGCAGAAAACATACACTATATACCGTAATTTTGCGAAACCAGAAGAAAGTCATACTCGCGGTTTTTTGCTTTACCTGCTTAACAGATAAAATCTGGGTTATAATCTTCCTTAATTTAAGAAAAGTATAGCCGGGCCGCGTTACGAAATCCTTAATTAATTGTGAATTTTGTGTGAACTCTGCGTGGGTTTGATAAAAAAAGGCTGGATTTATACTGCCAGAGGAATGGTAAAACTAAAAGTGGAGCCGCGTCCCAGTTCTGATTTTACCCAGACTTGACCTCCATGGGCAGAAACAATGTGTTTGACGATAGAAAGCCCCAGCCCTGTACCGCCAAGCTCACGAGAGCGGGCTTTATCAACGCGGTAAAACCGCTCAAATATCCGGGGAAGGTCTTTTTCTGAAATGCCCATTCCGGTGTCTGAAATATCAACTTGTAAAAAAGACCCATCTACCCTGGCAGAAATGACTGCCGTCCCGCCTTCAGAAGAA
>JAQUMS010000006.1 GCA_028717985.1 Candidatus Omnitrophota bacterium | reverse complement strand
AATCCTCCATAAGTTTCTGTTCTATCATCTCATCCTCCCATCTACAACTGTTGCTTAAAACTTCATCATCTTCCTGAATTTTGATAATCTGTTCCGTAAATCTTTTATCGTCAACTTTGACGTACGTTCCAACCCAAACGCTTCTACGTTAAAAGAAGCGGCAATAGTCCCGTACGCGATCGCTTCTTTTAAAACACCTTCAGTCACTTTGCCGGATTGAGCTAAATACCCCATAAAGCCTCCGGCAAACGTATCCCCGGCCCCAGTCGGATCAACAACGGTTTCCACCGGATACGCCGGCATGGGAAAAATAAATTTGTCCGAATAAAGTATGGCGCCGTGTTCGCCCTTTTTAATTAAAACCATTTTAGGACCCATAGAACGCAGTTTCCTGCCCGCCTTAATAAGGTTATGCTCACCGGAAAGACTGCGGGCTTCTTCATCATTAACGACATAAATATCAACCATTTTTAAAACCTGAAGAAGATCTTTTCGTTTACTGTTAATCCAAAAATTCATGCTGTCAAGCGCGACTAAAGCGGGTTTGCGCATTTGCTTCAAAAGCCGCATTTGGATCACAGGATCGGTATTCGCGAGAAAAACACACCGTATGCCGCGTTGTTTTTCGGTAACCGACGGATCAAACGTTGCCAAAACCCCGAGTTCTGTTTTAAGGGTAACAGCGGAATTTAAACTTCCCTGATATTCGCCTTCCCATTTAAATGTTTCACCGGCATTGACCTTCAAGGAATCAAGATTTAGTTTCATGGAACGCAAAAAATCACGCTCATGCAAAGGGAAATCTTCCCCGATAGTGGCAACCAGGTGGACATCGGTAAAAAGCCGGGCAGACATGGAGAAATGAGAAGCTGATCCGCCAAGAAGACAATCCCGTTTTCCCGATGGAGTTTTAACGGAATCCAGCGCCACGGTCCCTAAAACAAGAAGACTCATTACATCTACCTCCTCTGAAGCCATAAAATTAACCGGCTCTTAACTGTTGTAAAAATAGCTTTTGAGTTTTTATAGCCTAAAAACCGAAAATCAGTAAAGCTAAAATTCCGGCAATAATACAGTAATACCCGAAATAATAAAATTTAGCTTTGAATAATATTTTCTTTAAAAGCCAGAGAGCCACAATGCCGGACAGAAAACTAACCACAAAACCAGCGCACAAATTTATACCTTCGGTATGCAGGGTAAAATTAATATCTTTGGCTTTCAAAAGGGCTGCGCCCAAAATAGCGGGAATGGAAGCGACAAACGAAAAACGGAAAGCCGTTTCCCAGCCGATATTCCTGAACAAAAGAGATGATATCGTCATCCCGGAACGGGAAATCCCGGGGATAATCGAAAAACTCTGGGCAAACCCTAAGACTATGCCATCGGTAAGCATAATTTTATCTCGCGAGGCCGAGTTGAATCTTTTTGTAAGCAGAAGGATTACGCCTGTGATAATCAAACCGATTGAAGAATACGCCGTGGATTTAAATAAATTTTCAAAAAAACTTTTTCCTAAAACCCCGATAATCCCGGTGATCACGGTAACCAAAAGAACATATCCGACCAATTTTTTGTCCTTAAACAAACGCAGAATATCTTTAAAAAAGAAAATCAGCAAGGACAAAACCGTCCCCAGATGCAAAACAACAGTAATTGTCACTTCTTCGCCGCTCAGTCCCAGCAGGTTTTGAAAAATAACCAGGTGGCCGGAACTACTCACCGGAAAGAATTCAGTAAATCCCTGTATAATTCCAAGAATAATATAGTTAATCATCCTTCACCCTTTTTATAACCTCTCCCACTCCGGAAGTGGGACAACTTTTGGTTGTACCACTTCCGGAGTGGGAGAGGCGTAAAAGACTTCGTATTAATCCGGATGCTTTTCTAAAAACTTCATCATATCATCCGGCAAATCAACGAACAGCTCAATGTGTTTATGGGTCACCGGATGAGTGAATTCCAACGCTTCGGCGTGCAGGCAAAGCCGTTTAGCCTTAAGCGCAAAATAACGGCGGAACGCGTATGTGCTCTCTCCGACCAAAGGATGTTTGATTTCATTAAAATGGATGCGTATCTGATTGGTCCTGCCGGTCAACGGCTTAGCTTGTATAATATCAAAATCTTTTCTTCTTTCCAGGATTTTATATGTGGTAACGGCGTCGCGGCCTTCAACCGGCATTTTCAGGACACCTTCATATTTAGTAAGCTGTCCCTGCACAAAAGCCACATATGTTTTCTTAACCTGGTGGCGCTGAAACTCCGTCATCATTTTTTCCTGGATTGATTTCCCTTTAGCGTAGATAAGCAAACCGGACGTTTCTTTATCCAAACGGTGACAGGGATGCAAGCGGTAGGGTATACTTCGCAACACGATATCATCGTTCAAAATACTGGTAAGCGTCCTGCGCTCATTTTTAGGAGAAGGGATTACCAAAAGTCCCGGTGGTTTATTGACTACCACCAGCCATTCGTCTTCAAAAACCAACGGAATAGTGGTCTTACCAAAAAAAGAAGGAGATTTCATCATACGATCCTGACCATTGCGTCTATCGCTTTACGGGCCTTTGAGCGGATATCATCTGAAACCCGGACCTCAAACTGCATGTTTTCAAGAGAAAAAAGGACTTTTTCCAGGGTATTGCGTTTCATATTGGGACAGACTGCGCGTTCTGACGCCGGATAAAATTCTTTATCGGGATGATCTTTTTTTAAACGGTAAATTATCCCGACTTCGGTAGCGACGATAATTTCTTTAGCCGGTGACTCCTTGGCAAATTTCCCCATCTGACTGGTGGAAAGGACCGCGTCAGCCAACGCTAAAACAGAAGGCATACATTCCGGATGCGCCACAACCTTCGCCTTGGGATGAAATTTCTTTTCCCTTTTTATGTCCTCCGGTGTTATCTTGATATGCGTAGGACAAAAACCATTCCAGGTAATAAGTTTGCGCCCGGTTTGTTTTGAAACATAATCCGCAAGATATTTATCGGGAACAAAAATAATTTCTTTTTCGTTCTTAAGATGGTTGATAATCGCGACGGCGTTGGTTGACGTACAGCAAATATCAAGTTCCGCTTTCACCGCGGCAGAGGTATTGACATATCCCACGGCAACCGCGCCCGGATGCTCCTGTTTAAGTGTGCGCAGTTCATCCGCGGTAATCATATTCGCCATCGGACAGCCGGCTGAGATATCAGGTACGAGCACGGTTTTATCCGGGCACAAAATAGACGCGGTTTCAGCCATAAAATGCACCCCGCAAAACACAATAACTTTCGCTTCTGTCTTTGCCGCCATACGGCTTAATTCCAAAGAATCACCGCGGAAATCCGCGATATCCTGAACCTCCGGAAGCTGGTAATTATGCACAAGAATTACCGCGCCGCGTTCTTTTTTCAGCTCTTTAACATGCTTGGATATATCTTTATCGTTCAATTGGGTTTTCATAAAAATTTCTCTGTTTCTTTTCTTGAGCTATATTCCCGCCCCTATTAAATTTATCTTTTAGGTATAATACGGAGGACTGGCCGGAAGTTGCGGCAAATCGGAGGTCTAAAAAAACAACTCGGAGCAGGTTTCGTTCCCGTATAATCTGAACTAAAGCTTCTGTGTGATTATACCCTATCCTTACTCTTACCGCAACTGTCTTTTTTAGGCAAATTATTCGGTATCATGGAAATAATCTTTAAGCGAATCCATAAAATCCTTGTCCCGGCGGGATTCGCCTCCGATAATATCATCCAGATCAATATCATCCAACCCGTCAGAAGAATCACTTTCAACGGTGATATATTTCCCTATCAAGCCGCCTTCTTCTAAAAAGCGTGACATCCGGGTAAACACAAACCCACCGCCGTCAAAATAGCTCCGGGGAGAACGGTCAAGATGCGGTTTAAGCAAAAACAGATTTTCCTGAGCGCGAGTCAACGCAACGTAAAACAACCTGCGTTCTTCTTCAACTGAATCCCTGTTTTCCAGCGACAAATATGAAGGAATATGCCCTTCAGCGACAAAAATCACAAATACCGTATGCCATTCCAGGCCTTTAGCGGAATGAATAGTGGAAAGCGTAAGCCGTGAATCATCACGGTCTTTGGTCCCGGCTTCAATTATGTTGCGCTCAGGAGGATCCAAAGCCATATCCGACAAAAACTGTTCCAGAGAACGGTAACGCACGGCGATCCGCTCCAAGGAATCAAGGTCATTGATCCTCTTGTCGAAATCATCGTATTTTTCCCGCATCAACGGCTGATAAAATTTAATAAACACGCGAAGCAATTCTGCCGGAGCGTGTTTGTTTATATCCACATCTTTAAGCAAACCGAAAAGATTCCGAAGATCCTCGTTCTTCCCTGCCATCCCGTCACTTCCGGATATCCCTCTGCGTTCCATAACAACCTGAGACACGATTTTTTCCGCTGTTTTAGGCCCGACACCCCGGACCAACTGCAACGCCCGATACCAGCTTACAGCGTCAGAAGGATTATACGCCAGACGCAGATACGCCATCACATCCTTAATATGAGACGCTTCAACGAATTTCTGCCCGCCGTATTTGGCGAACGGGACATTCCGGTTAGCCAATTCAAGTTCAAGGTCGTTTGAATGCCATCCGGAGCGGAACAATACCGCGATCTGCCCAAGTTCAACGCCTTCTTCTCTTAATTCCAGGATTTTATCCGCGACATATTTAGACTGAGCATGTTCATCCCGCGTTTCCACGAATACAGGCACTTTGCTGCCCTGTTTTTTAGTGAAAAGTGTTTTGTCAAATTTTTCCTCTGCCTGACGGATAATCCGGTTAGTCAGATCAAGGATCGGTTGAGTAGAACGGTAATTCTCCTCAAGAGCTATGATTTTCGTACCCGGGAACAGTTTTGGGAAATCAAGTATATTCTTGAAATTCGCGCCGCGAAATGAGTAAATACTCTGGGCGTCATCACCCACCACCATAATATTTTTATGCTCTGAAGCCAACAAGCAGACAACGTACGCCTGAAGTTTATTTGTGTCCTGATATTCGTCAACCATGATATATTTAAATTTGCGCGACAGGCCGCTGCGGATTTCTTCATGTTTCACCAGAAGTTCCTTTAAATAAACCAGCAGGTCGTCATAATCAAGAAGTGCCTTGGAAAATTTATATTTTTTATACTCCTCCTGGATCTTCTTTATTTCCGCTTCCCATTCCATGAACTGGGGATATTCATCATACAAAATAATACCGACTTCTTCAGATTTATTGACGCTGCGGGAAAGTATATTTAACAATGCCTGTTTACGGGGGAAACGCTTATCTGCCTTATTGAATCCCAGCTCGGTGCGGATCAGGTTTACCGTGTCTTCGGCATCAGACTGGTCTAAAATCGTAAAAGAATTGGGGATACCGATCAAATTTGAATATTTTCGCAAAACCGTATTGGCGAAAGAATGAAATGTGCCCCCGGATACTTTTGAACAACGGTCATCCAGTAAAAGGGCCGCGCGCCTCAACATTTCTTCGGAGGCTTTGCGCGTAAAAGTCAAAAGCAATATTTCATCCGGTTTGATTCCCTGTTCAACCAAATGGACAACACGAAAAACAAGCGTCCGTGTCTTTCCACTGCCGGCTCCGGCAATCACCAAATAGGGACCATTAAGGGATTTAACCGCTTCTAATTGCGCGGTATTAAGTTCTTTTTCGTATTCAATATATTTTGCCATAATTCAAGTCACCAAAACGTTGTGTCAATTTTGTTAAAGGTAAGTATTATAGCACATATTCGAAAAACAAAGCACAAAAAGAGCCCCATCCTGCCCATCCCACTCCGGGAGTGGGACAAAAACAAACCTCCCCCACTCCCGGAGTGGAAAAGAACCGTCCTTTAAGGCGAGGTGTGTGACGCCTCCTGCTACACCCGGCCTTAATTGATCGGCCGGTGTGACGCCTCCTGCGTCAAAACCGCAGGGAAGATTGACCAATCGCCGAACCGGTCATTAATTTTATCCATGGCAGAAATAACTCCATACCGCTTTTTATCTTGTTCAAACAAATACACGCATTCCGCGGGGCTAAGATACGAAGCGCACACACCTAAAGCCTTAACCCTAAACCGAGGGAGACGAAAACTATCCAGGATAAGAGACGCCCGTTTATAGATCTCCCCGGCGTCAAATGTAGAAGAATAAAAACTTTTCTGGCGGGATAAAACAATATCGTTATCACGTATATATAAATGAATACCTTTTGCTTCCAGGTTATCTTTTCGTAAACGATAGCCCACCATTTCCGAAAGCAGGCGGATCCACATTTCCACCAGCGCGCGGGTGCGGATTTCTTTTTCCAGAGTATAGGAATGACTTATGGATTTAGGAGGCAGTTCCGGGTCATCCCAATATTTTATTTCATAGGGTTCTTCACATCTGCGTATCCCCCACAACCAGCTCCCGGCTTTCCCGAATTTTCCGGTTAAAAAATCAAGACTTAACTCCCCAAGCTCTCCGCAGGTAAAAACCGACAACAAATGCAGTTGCTCGCGTAATGCCGGCCCTATACCGGGGACCTTTTCTACAGGTTTATCTTTAAGAAATCCGGGAATGTCTTTTTCTTCAAGAATCATCAATCCATCGGGTTTTTTTTCCTTTGCCGCCATTTTCGCCAGGACACGGGTTGGAGCGATACCGATCGAACCTGTAATATGAAACCGTTGGTGGATTTTCTGTTTAATACACATTGCCGCTTCCAGGGACCGCGCCGGATCATCTTCGCTCATATCAAGAAAAAACTCGTCAATTGACGCGCGTTCTCCCCGTAAACACGTATCCCTGATCATTTCCAGGATTTCATCGGAAGTATAAATATATTTTGATGAATCCGCCGGAACAAAAACCGCTTCCGGACATAAACGGAATGCCTGGCGCGCGGACATGCCGGATGTAACACCGCACGCCTTTGCTTCATATGAACAGGCGGCAACAACCGTATTGTATTTCCCCGGACGGGAACCCACAATCAACGGTTTCCCTTTATACGCCGGATGAACAGCCTGCTCCACGGAAGCAAAAAAGGCGTCCATATCCAAATGCATAATCCGCTTATTCATGAGAGAACATCCTCCAGGCGAACGTTTCCGAGTTAAAACACAGTTGATACGTGTCTGAACCGTCAGAAACGCTGAAGAAATAGATCATGGATCTCCCGCGGCGTTCACTCCATGAATAGTTGATACTTTTAACAGTATATTTATTTTCATTCAGGGAAAAACACACCGGAATAAGACTGCCTTTGGAAAAACGGACGAATACCTCTACCGGATATGATTTTTCTTCAACGCTATCAGGAAGGCTCCTGTCCCACCGCGCATTAGGATTAAACATACACGCCTCTCTTTACGCGTATTTTCTAATAACTGAAATTACTTTTCCTATAATACAAAACGATTCTCCGAACACGATCTCTTTGTATTGATCATTGGCAGGAGCAAGGACGTATTTCTTTCCGCGCCGCCTGAAAAATTTAACCGTGGCCTCATCATGTATCAAAGCAACCACGATATCCCCGTCATCCGCTTTTTGCCGGCGGCGAACAACGACAATATCGCCTTCAAGAATTCCTGCCCCGCGCATGCTATCCCCTTTCACCCTCAAAGCAAACACATCTTCCCCGGAATTCATTAATTCATCAAACCCCACGTACCCCTCGAGATTTTCTTCAGCAAGATTAGGATTACCGGCGGAAACTCTTCCCAGGACAGGGATCCCGAACGATCCTTTAATAAGCTCGATTGCCCGCGCTCTCCGAGGATTTAGTTTAATGTACCCTTTTTTGCAAAGGCTTTCCAGATAATCCCGCACCGTTCCTGTGGATGAGAAACCGAAATGAGCGGCAATTTCGCGGAGAGTAGGAGGCATATTCCTCTTGCGGATACTCTCGCGGATAAAACCAAAGACTTCTTTCTGTTTGGGAGATAAAAGGCGCATGCTCATCTTTCCGGTAACATAACAATCATGTATTCTATGGCTGGAATATACCACACATTTGTGTGGATGTCAACACCTTAGCCTTTAGCTCTTTGTTCTTAGGAAAAACATACCGGCTACGAACTAATAAACCTGGGGCTTTCGCCACAATCGCTTTAACAGCGTTTTTTTATTTTTGCGAAGCCGGTCGAAAGAACAATATATGGCGGGATGAGAATATTTATTCGGATAGACGGATGTATTCTTGAACACGGGTAATCAACCCGTCCCGGGACATGGAACGGATGATTTTTTTCAGTCTTTCCCGGTCAGCGCACACAGCCGGAAATAGGTTTTCTTCGCGGACGCGGCCTTTCGCCAGCAATACTTTGACAATCGTACTGCGAATCTGGCGGTCTGAACCATGAAACGCGCTTTGTTTCACGTAATGACGGCTTTTTCTTCCCGGATTAGGCAGCGTCGCTTTTAGATGTACCCCGTAATCCATTAATGCGTAATACCATTCCCGCGGATTATCACGATCAAGGGCCCTTTCAACCAAAGGGAATATCTCTTTATCTGATATTTTTTCTTTATCCTGAAAGAAATGGTGGATAAAAACACTGCGGATGTTCGTTTCAATAAACACCACCGGCATATTAAACGCGAATGCGCATAATGAACCCGACGTAGCTTCTCCTATGCCGGGTAAAGTTTTAAGGATTTCTCTGTCGGCAGGGATACGCCCTTTATATTCGGACACGATTTTTTCAGCAAATTGTTTTAATAAAACCGCCCTGCGGTTATACCCTAAACCCTGCCAGGCCCGAAGCACATCTGACAGCGGCGCGACAGCCAAAAACTTAATAGTGGGAAATATTTTTATGAACTGGCGATATTTCCCGATCACACGCGGGACCTGTGTCTGTTGAAGCATAACCTCGGAAACAACGATACGGTATGGATCACGGGTTTGCCGCCAAGGCATGGGCCGTTTATGCCTGGAATAATAATCGCTGATGATTTTTTTGAATACGGGAATACTGCGCATAGTATAGAGGTTTAATTGCCGGGTAAATATTTTTCCAGGGCGTATTCCCGCCATAAAAAAACGTAAAAGCGCGAGCCGTTTAACACCCCAAAGGCATCCAGGACCCGGCTTCCGCCTGTTATTTTCCCGCAGCCGTCAACAGAATACACGGGAAGCTTGGAAATTACGGATTGAGCAACCGCAGTATAATCATCCGTATCCCATCCATCCATCAGGCATGAATTACAACAGGGGCGCATAGGTGGGCAGTAAATTTTGGTACATATCACGGAAGGAATTAAAATTTTTCTTTGAAGACGGAGAATCATCAATCCGGCAAAAACGAATGCAATGATTATTCCGATACTGAACCACACGGTAAAAGCTTTCATGACCTTGGTTAGATTGAAATCCTGACCAGTTTTGTCTTTACTCCTTTAACCGCGTTCAGGCGTAATGAAAGTTTTTTAATATCCCCGGCGGCACCAACCAGTTCAAGAATAATTAATCCGGTGTTCGAACAAGCGTCAAGCACGCCGTCATGTATGCCCAACCGTGTTTTAATAATACACCCGTAATCCGTAAGGATTTTTTGTACCTGGACCGCTTCGATCCGGCGGTTTTCCAGCAGAATAACCAATAATGTGCGTTTATTCATAACACCTCCTATGACGTTATTTCTTTTTAAGGATCTCCGGGATCTTACTCGCGTCAATACGCATTCCACCGTCATGTTCTATTTTTATCGTATACAGCATCCCGGGAATAAATTTTGTGCCGGGAGCCTCGATTTGAGCGTTTTTTATCCCCGTTCTCCGGGCAAACGCCGGATTCAAAGCGTATTCCCAAAACCTGCGCCATAATTTCCTTTCAAACGGATTTTTAGATCCTTCCACTTCGTATCCGGAGGGGATTTCAAACTTTTTATTAATCGGAAAAACTTCCGCCCCCTGATCCGTAAGCATAAAAGCTTTCATAAAAATATACGCGCTTTTGCCTTTTAATGGGTTTCCGCTTTTGACCAAAAAATCATCAAACCTGATCACCAATGCCTGAAATTGGATAAGATTCCCGGAAAAGGTAAAATACAAGGGAGGACAAGGACGATTATCGCTGGAATACTCGATGAATTTTATGGTCGTGTTATATTTGTTTTTCACGGCGCCTTGTTTAACATCAACAACAACCGCCTCGGCGACACGCGATTCAGCACTAAGCCGTTTAATAATTTCTTCCAAAAGACGGTGCTCCCGCACGGACTTATTTATATAAAATAAAACAAAAATTATCGCGAGGGATAAAACGAACGTCTCTAAACCAATCCGCCTTACTATCTTAAACATAAATATAATTTTTAATGAGTTTGTCTTTTCTTTTCTTCCAGTAATCGCTTCACCAATTCATCTATCTCGCTTTGAGAAAGTTTCCTTTCGCTTTGGCTTGAAGCGGCGGGCCCCGAAGAAGCTTTGACCACGGTTATTTCATCATTGTCGCGTATTTGCCTTAATTCATTTGAAAGCGCGTATGTTTTCCCGATAATAACAACGGGAGACGCGGGAACGGGCTTAGCATCCGTGCTGAGAACTGTCGGTCCGAAAAATACGCACAGGCATTTACCCTCAGGCCAATACGCGATATCTCCCGCATACACGTCAAGCGTTGCTCCGTCTGAAGGTGCGACTATCCCGGTTTCCATATAAATCTCATCCCCCCATGTGCGGGCCGACATTTTTAAAGGCAGCTGTTTAATGATCTCTTGAGCCGCGGAATTTTCCACCAGATCCGCCTGAAATACCAAATTTTTAGACTGAAATTCAATCTTCATCTGATCCTCTCTTTACCATAATTTTTCCTGCATCTTCCGATCAACTTTCTCTAATTTTTCATAACCCTTTTTTACTTCCTGTTTAACCGGTTCCAAATCTTTCGCGGCGCCTTTCGCCGAATCTTTAACCGTTTCACAGCCGGACACGCACATAATCACGACCGCCGCCAACACGATACATATTTTAGTAATACTATTCATTTTATCTCGAACTCTAAAGAATAAAATTGTTTTTCCTCACGTTCAGGATCGGCACCAGGCATAAGGAACGTGCTCACGACACGGTATTTTCCCGGAGAAACCGCCTTTTTCGTTTCTTTCGGGATACAGATAACCTGTGACTGCTCCCATTCAAGACGGATAAAATCGCCGTGGGTAGGCCCCTTTTCCCCCGGCACCGCACCTCCGGACATCATACCTTTCGGAGATAAAATAAAAAAATCCGCTCCCATGGGGCATCTGCTGAAACATGCTCCGGCACAACGCCATAAAGGTTCAACCCGTATCCAGGCCCCATTTCTGAACTTTTCTATAAATCCCCATCCCATCCTTCTGGTGCCGTCAGAATCAACATCCGAGACTGTTTTATTACGGTCGACGTTAAGTACCGGAAAAGAACAATTGTTTGTGATCGTAATTTTTACCGGTTCGCCGGACGTATACTCTTGTTTATCTGTTGTAATGGAAATTTCAGGTTTCGACCTTATATACACGGGCTTATCAACGCATTCCTGAATACTGGAACAAACAACGATCCGGTATTCCCCCGGAGGAGCCTGTACCTTTTCCTCTTTAAAAATTTCCAGGCCGCCGCATTCGCTTGTCACTTTCCGGAATATTTTCTGGTCCCAGCTGAACTGTTGATTAATAACCCCGTATTCATGAAAAAAAGCTTCCGGGCATCTTCCGATCTCTACTTCCCGTATTTTTCCATCTACGCACTGCTGATCATACGCGCGGGTCAAACCTGATTCGCAGGAATGACGCAAGGATACTTTTTTATTTGCGCCGTCCCATATCGCGTACGGAGGAGAAACTATCTTCCCTCCCGGATCTTTAGAATACATGATCTTACCGCGAATTGTAAACTTGATTTCTTCCCCGGGGAAATATTCTTCTTTCGCGGTAATAATTTCCGGTTTTGGAGCGCGGTCCTTAAACGTGAATTGCTGCTCCTGCGCCTTCGCGCACGTGAAAATTCCCGCGGCGGCAATAATCAAAACGATCCGAATTTTTATAGACATCTTTATCTGGCGGCCTTCTAATGCGGTGACCCGGCACCGGTATACTATCTGCAATGAACAATATCGCCCGATACTATTCTTTCCACAAATCCCGAATCATTCCGCAGCAACAACGCTCCCTCTGTATCAATATCAACCGCTTCACCTTCGATTGTTTTATGCTGATATAAAACCTTAACTCTTCTGCCAAGCGTTATATTATGGTCTTTCCAGAAATCAATAATATCTCCTCCGCCATACTCACGAAGATTGTCGTAGTTCATTTCAATCCTCTTCATGATTTCACGGAATAATACGGCGCGATTGACAGGCTCTTTGTGATATTCTTTTAGGGAAACCGCGCCCTCACACAATGATTTTTTATCATTATTGACATTAATGCCGATACCGATAACGACAAAAAAAACTTTATCCGTTTCAGCGTTCAGCTCGGTCAAAATCCCGCCGGCTTTTTTATTGTTCACCATAATATCATTGGGCCATTTAATGTCCACCGCAAGCCCGGTGATATTTTTAACTGCCTGGCAAACGCTCACGGCCGCCATCAATGTTAATATCGGGGTTTCTTTCGGAGAAATATCAGGACGAAGAATAAGCGAAAAATAAATACCCTTAAATTTCGGCGAAAGCCACATCCGGCCTAATCTGCCTTTTCCTTTTGTCTGAGCCTCCGACAAAACCACCAATCCTTCAGGTTCTCCCTGCATGCCCAACTGCATCGCCATATCCATGGTTGAAGGGATTGTTTCATAATACCGGATATCCCTTCCCATAACACGGGTATCCAATCCGGTTTTCACTTCGAATGAATACAAACGGTCGGGAGACGCGAGAAGCTTATATCCAAGATGAGGAACAGCGGCGATCTCATATCCCAGGTCGCGCAATTCATGAATGTATTTCCATAACGCCTGGCGAGAAATCAAAAAACCCTGACTGATTTCTTCCCCGGAAACGTAATCTTTCTTTTTATGTAAGGCTTCGAGAATTTTATTCAGCATACGCCGTCAGCATTAATGGTAGGCAAGGGTTCGACTCCATTCACCATCGTGAGATTGTCGAAGAATTGAACCGTGAGGAATTATCCCGGAAATAATTCAGGGATCACTGTTTGTGCTGTGACTGCAAGTGATTGGAGATATCGTCAAGCTTCTGTAAAATCTTATTCAGCGTCTCGACTGTCTTCGACTGAAACTCTTCCTGGTGTACCTGCATCTGCTCAGTTACCCGGACAGCTTTATGAGCCTCTCGTTTAAATTTCCATTTTTTAAGGCCTTCTTTTATATCCTGTTCCTCGGTCTGAATAAGAAAATCCACATAGGACAAAAGTTTTTTCTTATCTTCATCCCTCAGAAACGTCGTAAAAAAAACGCCGATCCCGTAAAATTTGCCTGTCTGGAATTCTCTGATAACCGAAGAACGAAAAACACTGCCCTTACAACGGACCTCTCCGGAAAGAGACGTATCTTTTGCATATAAAGGAATTTCCAATATTAGGTCGACATCGGCTCCCACGGGAATACTATGTTCAGCTTCCATATACGCCCCGAGAGCACTTATGTTTTCAGTACGAGTCAAAAACTCTTCGCCGCCGCTTATAAGTTTAATGGGTAAATTCGCTCGTAACCGCCGCTCTTTTCTTCGTTCCACTCCCATGGTTCCTCCCGATATTTAAAATACACCCTAAAAATGAAGTTCCATAGCGTGAGAAGGACATATTTTTACGCACAATTCGCATGCAATACACTTCTCATTGTCAAATTTAACCTTCCGCGTCGAAGGATCAACTATCAAAGCCTGAACCGGACACATGGAAACGCATACCCCGCAATCGGTACATTTGGTTTCGTTACGGACAATATCTTCGCTTAACGGCTGGATTTTAACGCCCGATGATTTAAGGTATTCCAATCCGTCCTTATAATTCTTTTCCTCGCCGCTCAATTCCAAAACCATAAGCCCCTCTTCTTCCGGGGTGACAGACGCCTTGAGGATATTAAAATTCAAATCGTAAACTTTCACAAGCTTATAAACAATCGGCTGGTCAACTAACCGGCTGGGAAAATGCAATACTATTCTTTTAGAAACCATTTTATATTTCTCCTTACACGGAAACTACTTCTTTTACCTGAGGAACTTCCTGCTTAAGCATCCGCTCAATGCCCATTTTAAGTGTCATCTGACTCATAGGACAGCACCCGCAAGCTCCTGTAAGTTTTACTTTTACCACACCATCCTCGGTTACGTCTATCAACTCAACGTTCCCGCCATCAGCGGCTAATGCGATCCTTACTTTTTCTAACGCTCTTTCAACTTCTTCTCTCATAATAAGCTCCTTAATGAACACATGACTTATGGAACAAACAACGTGAGTGAACATAAGTCATTGTGTGAATTAACTCCGCAGCGTATTCCGAAAATATCGTAGAGATTTTCGGAATGTTTACGCAAGGAGTATTCCTTATTAACCCCGAAAGCTACGCAGTGTATTGCTTTTGGGGTATCTCTTAAATTTACCCGACGCAAGTCGGGAAATTTAACTCCGCATTATATAAATTCAATCGGCCTTTCATGTAAAGGCTTGCACGCATATCCTGATTCAGCCCCCGGAAGCGGGGAAACCGATTCTGAAAGCGTAAATTCTTTTTTCTGAATCCAGGATTTAAGTTCTTCCGCGATTTCTTTTGCCTTTGAATAACTTGACAGGCCGCCTGTCGGCACTTCTTTTCCTTTTATATTAATTTTTCCTGAACGAAGCTGGGCGTAATTGACTTCCCCTAAAGATCCGCCGATCCCCTGAGGATACGAATGTCCATAGTCAACGACCTGAGTATAAATTTCCTCATCTTTGGATGCGCAATACCGGGCAATTTCTTCATTTAATACCGGGATGGGAACGCCTATCCCCACGGAAAGAGATACACCATACCCTACCATGCTTATTCCGCGCAGCCATTGGGGCTTCATTTGTTTTAAATCACCTATGACCGCCAACGTACCGCCGGGAACACAAGGAACGCCGTTTTCTTTTCTTGCAACGCCGGGATTATGCTGAGTTCCCTGCCACGCAACATACCCTATACCTCCGCCGAGAAAAATCCGGGTCCCGATACCGATTGTTTTATAATACGGATCTTTCAACAACGGGGAAAGCTGGCCGGCGGAACAAAAATTCGCATTGCCGGCATGGGGTTTAAGCGCACCCATATACGTATAGATCATCTTATCGGAAAGATTAACCGCGACATTATAATTCTGATAACAGTTGCGGATATTAAATAATACCGCCTCATTAAAATCTTTCAGGCTTATCAGTGTTTCAAGTTTCTTGCGGGGATAACAGTCAGTGCCGTAGGAGGACGCTTCAAGACGGATATCTTTCCCCTCCAGAAGCTCCTGAATAACATGTGCTCCACCATAACGAAAATCCCCGGGATAAAATCTGTTTTTAGGATCATCTTCCGGCAAAGCCGTGGCGCCAAGGTAGATATCCACAGCCGCTAAACCGGTATAGGCAGGAACATCATTAAGCTTACACGCCCCGCCTCCTACTTTTATCCTCGGTTTACTGTGCCCGATATTGAAATACGCTCCCGACGAACACATAG
>JAQUMS010000005.1:12874-16762 GCA_028717985.1 Candidatus Omnitrophota bacterium | reverse complement strand
ATTTATCTGGGCGGGGATTATGGTTCGTCGGTGCTGGCCACTGATAATGTATTGATGGCCGCCTGTTTGGCTAAGGGGAAGACTATTATTGAAGCCGCGGCGTGTGAGCCCGAAGTGGTTGACCTGGCGGATTTCCTTATCAAAATGGGGGCAAAAATCAAAGGCCACGGGACACCGGTGATCGAAGTTGACGGCGTCAGGGAATTGGGAGGGACGGACCATACTGTTATTCCTGACCGCATAGAGGCGGGGACGTTAATTATTGCTCCTCTTATTACAGGAGGGGACATTACGATTAAAAATGTTATGTATAGGCATCTCGGAGCGGTCCTGGATAAATTAAAAGAAGCCGGCGCGTGTATCGATATTACCGCTAATTCTTTGCGTGTAAAATCCGGAAAAAGGCTGTCTCCCGTTAATGTTTCAACGCTTCCGTATCCGGGGTTCCCTACGGATATGCAGGCCCAGCTTATGAGTCTTATGAGTGTTACTGACGGGATCAGCGTTATTACGGAAAAAATTTATCCCGACAGGTTCATGCATGTTTCTGAACTTAACCGTATGGGAGCTCATATCCAGCGGCAGGGTCCTCACGCTATTGTCGAGGGGACGGACCGTTTATGCGGTGCTCCGGTTATGGCTTCCGATCTGAGGGCATCCGCGTGTTTGGTATTGGCGGGTCTGGCGGCGCGCGGTAAGACGACTATTTCAAGAATTTATCATCTTGAGCGGGGATACGAAAATATAGAGACAAAACTCCGGAATCTCGGAGCAAGAATTTGGAGAGAGAAAGAATAGCATTGTAATAGCTCATAGTATAGGTCATAGATCGTAGGTCATAGCTCATAGTAAGAGCCAAGACCTATGACCCAAGACCCATGACCTATGACCTATGAGCTATGAGCTATAGCGGAGCGATATATGATCCTCATGATTGATAATTACGATTCTTTTACCTACAACCTTGTTCAATACCTGGAAGAACTGGGGGCGAAAGTCGTTGTGTACAGGAATGACGCGATTACGCCGGAAAAAATAAAAACCTTGAATCCGGAAAAAATCGTTATTTCTCCCGGTCCGGGCAGGCCGGAAAACGCGGGTGTGTCTTGTGAAGTTATCCAGGCATTCGCGGGTAAGGTCCCTATCCTCGGCGTTTGCCTGGGTCATCAGGCTTTGGGATATTCGTACGGCGGTAAAATTGTGATTGCCTCCAGGATTATGCACGGGAAAACGTCCCGGGTTTTTCACGACGGCAAGACTATTTTTCATAATATCCCTAATCCTTTCGAGGCGACCCGGTATCATTCTCTTCTCGTGGAAAGAAAGACGCTTCCTTCATGTTTATCTGTTACCGCGTGGACAAAAGACAAGGAAATCATGGGGTTAAAACATAAATCTATGCCTTTGTGGGGGGTCCAGTTTCATCCCGAATCCATTATGACCGGCGCGGGTAAAGATATTTTGAAAAACTTTTTACGAGTATAACGGAGCGGACTGTTGTGATAAAAGAAGCGATTGAAAAAGTAATGTTTAATAAAGATCTGACGCGCCGGGAAATGGAAATTGTTATTGAGGAAATTATGAGCGGCGCGGCGGATACTCAGGCGATTGTTTCTTTTCTGACCGCGTTGAACGCAAAAGGCGAGACAATAGAAGAATTAACTGCCGCTGTAACCGTTATGCGGAAATTTGTCACCAAAATTTCTATCCCGGGCTCTCAGCCTGTTTTGGATACCTGCGGTACCGGAGGGGATAAGAAGGGGACTTTTAATATTTCTACAGCCGTCGCGTTTGTGGCAAGCGCGGGAGGCGCTATTGTGGCAAAACACGGCAACCGGTCTGTGTCAAGCCGATGCGGAAGCGCCGACATCCTTGAAGCCTTGGGCGTTAATATTCATATGTCTGTTCCGCAGATTGAATACTGCCTTAATACTATTGGAATCGCGTTTTTATTCGCTCCTAACCTGCATCCGGCTATGAAACATGTTATGCCTGCCCGGAAGGAAATCGGCAAGCGTACCATGTTTAATATTCTTGGCCCGCTTACAAATCCTGCTGGAGCTACCCATCAACTGCTGGGTGTATATAACCGGGATTTGGTTCCTGTATTGGCTGAAGTCATGCGTAATCTGGGTATTACCCACGGCATGGTCGTACACGGGGAAGACGGATTGGATGAAATAACTACCACGGCTTCGACATATGTGTGCGAAATTAAAGACGGCGTTCTTACATCCAGGATAGTGCGGCCTGAATCGTATGGTTTTGTTCTATCGTCGGAAAAAGATTTAGTCGGAGGTGATGCCGTGGAAAACGCCGGTATTATCAGGGAGATCCTGAATGGGAGTGGGGGTCCACGAAGGGACATTGTTTTATTTAACGCAGGATGCGCTTTGTATGTGGCGGATAAAACGCGGTCAATCGAAGAAGGAATAGAAATTGCTGCGGCGGCACTTGATTCCGGCATGGCGAAGGAAAAACTCGATTTATTAATAGAATTTTCGAATAAGAAAGTTGCGGGAAAAGCATGAAGAAAAAAGACGCGTTAAAAGAAATAATTGCGAAAAAAAAAGAACGGCTTTCCGTTTTGAAATGCGAGGTACCTGAGGAGGTCATGAAGGTTCGAGCGCGCGAGGCGGCTTCTCCGCGCCTATTTATTGAATCGCTCATCAAACCGAAAACAATTTCTCTTATTGCCGAAATTAAGCGCGCTTCCCCGTCCGCGGGGATGATCCGGGAAAATTTTGATCATCGTGAAATAGCGTGCCTGTATCAGGAAGCGGGAGCGGCGGCCCTTTCGGTTTTGACGGAAGAAGATTTTTTTATGGGGAATCCCGCGTTTATCGCTGAAGTAAAAAGCGCGGTATCGCTTCCTGTGCTTCGCAAGGATTTTATTTTTGAGCCGTATCAGGTCTATGAGTCCCGGGCTTTGGGCGCGGATGCGATTTTATTGATCGCGGATGTTCTTTCCAAAGACGCGCTTACGGATTTGACGGGGATAGCGGATGATTTAGGCATGGATTGCCTTGTTGAGGCGCACGGAGAAAAAGAATTGAAAAAGGTTCTAAGCCTGAAAGGGCCTGTTATTACCGGGATCAATAACCGTGATCTTCGGACGCTGGAAGTTGATTTTAAGACGACAGAACGTTTGTTTCCTTTGATCCCTAAAAATAAGCCTGTTGTGGTGGAAAGCGGGATTAAAAGCGCGCAGGATGTTTTGTTTTT
The DNA here is from genome assembly GCA_028717985.1 of Candidatus Omnitrophota bacterium. Classification (GTDB taxonomy): domain Bacteria; phylum Omnitrophota; class Gorgyraeia; order Gygaellales; family Profunditerraquicolaceae; genus STD1-16. The sequence continues at coordinate 13,537 of JAQUMS010000005.1, read as the reverse complement.
AAGGATTTTGGGGGTCAGCGCGGTCTTGATAGGCCAGGCGTTTATGGGGGCTTCGGATATCAGGGCTAAGGTTGAGGATATAATGGGATGGTAAAAGTTAAGATTTGCGGTATTACCAATAAAGGAGACGCTGTGCAGGCCGCCGGAGCCGGGTGTGATGCTCTTGGTTTTTTGTTTTACAGGAAAAGCCCCCGGTATATTCAGCCTGAACGCGTGAGGGATATTGTTTCCGTTTTGCCGGCTACAGTTAAGACCGTCGGGGTGTTTGTTAATGCCAGGGAAAAAACAATACGAAAGGTTGTTTCGTTATGCAAACTTGATTTTGTTCAACTGCACGGGGAAGAATCAGCTGAATTTTGCGAACGCCTGAAGGATTTAAGAGTTATTAAAACTTTCAGGGTAAAAGATACGATTGATGCTGTTCGCCTTAAGCAGTATAAAAGTTGTTTTGCGTTTTTATTTGATACCTATGTGCCTTCTCAGCCCGGCGGCACGGGAAAAACATTTAATTGGGAATTAGTGCGTCATCTTCATGGGATAGATAAACCAATTTTTATATCAGGAGGTTTGAGCTGTAAAAATGTAACGAAAGCTGTGTCTTTGTCTCATCCCGACTGGGTTGATGCTTCCAGTTCTCTTGAAATAAAACCAGGCAAAAAAAAT
>JAQUMS010000005.1:0-12864 GCA_028717985.1 Candidatus Omnitrophota bacterium | reverse complement strand
AATCACGAGCAGGTGTTTCGTTTTATAAAGGAAGCAAAGAAACAGCCGTTTCGTTGACAGCTTTTTGTTAGTTTGTTACAATAACGTATAAATATGTTCACTGCGAAATAATCTACTCCAACAGTTAATCACTGCGTAGATTTCAGGGTTAATTCCTGCCTGCCTACCGGCAGGCAGGCACACAGTGACTTATGTTCGCTCACGTTGTTCGCTCCATAAGTCACGTGTTCATTAAGGAGACACCATATGGCTTTGTCAGGATTGGATATTTATAAGTTGTTGCCTAAAACCAATTGCCGTGAATGCGGGTTTGTAACCTGCCTGGCGTTCGCGATGCAGCTTGCTAAAAAATCCGTTTCTATTGATAAATGTCCGTATGTAAGCGCAGAGGCGAAACACGCTCTTGAATCTGCAAGCCAGCCGCCGATACGTCCGGTTGAGATCGGCGCCGGAGAAAATAAACTTGTCCTGGGAAATGAAACTGTTTTATTCCGTCATGAAGAAAAATTCAGAAATCCCTGCGGAATAGGGTTTATTCTTGATGACACGGCTTCTGAAACGGAATATAAGAAAGTTCTTGGCCGGATAAACACCATGAAATTTGAACGCGTGGGACAGCAGTTATCGGTGAATCTCGTTGCGGTTAAAAATACGGGTGACGCGAAACGGTTTGCCGCGGCGGTCAAAATAGTTTTCGAAAATACTTCTTTCCCTTTAGTTTTGATGAGTGATGACGTATCCGCGTTACAAGATGCTCTGGCGGTGTGCGCCGATAAACGCCCTCTGGTATATAAAGCCACGAAAGAAAATTTTACCGAACTTGTTCCCATTATTAAGAAATATAATGTTCCTGTGGTTGTTTCCGGGGCTACTGTGGAAGGGCTCGCGGGATTGACTCAGGAGTTAGTTAAATCCGGGATTCAGGATCTGGTCCTGGATACGGGAATAAAATCCGCTAAAGATAAATTATGGGATCTCACTCAGTTCCGGCGTCTGGCGTTGAAAAAAGCGAACCGCAGTGTCGGATATCCTGTGCTTACCGTTGTAGAACAGTCCGATAATTTTCAAGAAGCTCACGAAGCCGCGACGTATATTTTGAAATACGCGAGTATCGTTTTGCTGCGGGGTCTGGATAATTGGGAAATCTTATCTCTTTTGACTTTGCGGCAGAATATCTATTCCGATCCCCAGAAACCTTTGCAGATTGAACCTAAATTATATCCAGTTGGAGCGGTGAACGATAAATCACCTGTTTTGATAACCACTAATTTTTCTCTTTCCTATTATACCGTTTTAAGTGAAGTGGAAGCCAGTAAGGTTCCTTCCTATATTCTTAGCGTGGACACTGAAGGGATGTCTGTGCTTACCGCGTGGGCGGCGGAAAAATTCACCCCCGAAAAAATAACCGATTCTTTAAACAAATCGGGAACAGCCGGGACGGTTTCCCATCGGACTTTGATCATTCCGGGATATGTGGCGGGTATGAGCGGCGACTTGGAAGAAAAATCGGGATGGAAGATTATCGTCGGCCCCAAAGAGGCGGCGGCTTTGCCGTCTTTTATGAAAAACCTTCGGTAGTTCTTTGTTGAAGAGTAAAGAGCATAATAATTTCTGAATGAATAAATTCACGATTACATTTTATCCGGATAATAAAAAGGTTGAAGTGACGGAAGAGACTACCGTTCTTGCCGCCGCTATTTCCGCGGGAGTATATATTAATTCAACCTGCGGAGGGGACGGTGTCTGCGGGCGGTGTAAGGTTATTATCAGGAAAGGCGCTGTTACGACTCAGCCAACCGGCCGTTTGACCATTGAAGAACGGAAGAAAGGGATGTATCTGGCTTGCCTTACCGTGGTCCATAGCGATGCCGAGATTGAAATTCTCCCGGAATCCCGCCTGGATTTTGAACACCTGTCGGAACACGATAGCGCGTTGCGGTTAAAAGGTTTGTTTGCTCCTGCCGAGGATGTGGAGATTGAGGCGAGCGACCGGGTCAGCAGTATTTTTTCATTTATTCCCGTTACTTTAAAATTTTACCTGGAATTATCAGCTCCCACTCTGGAAGACAGCGTAAGCGACCTTGACCGTCTGTATCGCGAAATCCGGAAAGTAAAAAAAGAAACAATGTCTTTGGAAACCAGCTTGAGCAATATCAGGAAATTAGGCGAATTATTGCGCCTCGCGGAATGGAAGGTTACCGTTACTTTGTTCAGGAAAGGCGGTATTACCGAGATCGTGCTTATAGAGCCCGGGGATACATCGTGTAAAAATTACGGATTAGCGTTTGATGTCGGGACTACGACAATATCCGGCCGCCTGGTTAATCTTCAGAATAAACATGTGATCGGAACGAAGGCGGTTTATAATAAGCAAGCGACATTTGGAAGCGATGTTATCAGCAGGATTGTGTATGCTCAGCAGGAGGACGGCCTTGAAAAAATGCACCATGCCGTTATAGACAGTATGAACGAAATAATCCGGGATTTGACATCGGAACATGCCGTAGATCTTAATGACGTGACCTGTGTTGCCTGTTCCGGAAATACAACAATGCTGCATCTTCTCCTGCGGATTGACCCGACGTATATCCGGAGGGAACCGTATATCCCGACTGTTAATTCTTTCCCGGCCATGAGGGCTTTGGAAAGCGGGATTAAAATTAATCCCCGCGGTGTTCTGGTGTGTGTCCCGGGAGTCGCCAGTTACGTGGGCGGCGATGTTACTGCCGGCGTGTTGTCCAGCGGCCTGTACCGTGAAGAGGCTTTAAGTGTTTTAATTGATATTGGTACTAACGGGGAAGTGGTCGTCGGCAATAAGGAATTCATGATTTCTTCCGCCGCTTCGGCAGGGCCCGCGTTTGAAGGTTCCGGCGTTGCGTCAGGCATGCGCGCGAGCCGCGGCGCGATTCAACGGGTTGAAATCAGCTCTGAATGGGAAGTACGGTATGAAACTATCGGAGCGGGGCGACCCCGGGGGATTTGCGGTTCAGGGTATATAGACACGATTTCTCAATTGCTTACCCGCGGGATAATCGACAGGAGCGGAAAGATAATTGACCGGGATCACCGCAGGATACGCGTTGGAGAAATGGGCAGGGAATTTATCGTGGCGTTCAAGGAAGAGTCTGAAACAGGGAATGATATTATTATTACCGAAGCGGACATTGAAAACCTGAAACGCGCGAAAGCCGCGATTTATTCATCGGTGCATATTCTATTAAAACACCTTAATTTTGATTTTTCGGATGTTCATAAATTTTTTATAGCCGGGGGGTTCGGCACATATTTGGATATTGATCACGCGGTCACTATCGGGCTGCTGCCGGATATGGATAAATCTAAATTTGTGTTTTTGGGGAACAGTTCTTTAGCCGGCACGTGCCTTGTGTTACTGTCCAGGGAAGCTCTGGTAAAATCGGATGAGATTGCCGGTAAAATAACATATTTTGAATTGTCTGTTGATTCAAACTATATGGATGAATATATGTCGGCGCTTTTCTTCCCGCACACGGATTTGTCCCGTTTCCCGAATGTTAAATACGCTGTGTAACAGAGTGTGATTATTGAAGGCAGGATAGGATGGGTTTTGTAATAGCCATAGCCGGTAAAGGCGGAAGCGGAAAAACAACGATTGCTGGTTTGCTGATCAGGATCCTTAAAGAGAGAAGCGCGGGTTCCATTTTAGGCATTGACGCTGATCCGAATCACAATCTGGGCGATGTCCTCGGCATGGATGTTTCAGGGACGATCGGGCAGATGCTTGACGGGATATCTTCTGATCCCGGGACGATTCCCGCGGGGATGTCCAAGGACCGTTATATAGAGTATAAAATCCAGACCCTTGTTCAGGAAGGCGAAGGTTTTGATATACTAACTATGGGAAGGCCTGAAGGACCGGGATGTTATTGTTACGTGAATAATGTTTTAAGGAATACAATGGGGAAGCTGGTAAAAGGTTACGATTATGTCGTGATCGACAATGAAGCGGGGCTGGAGCATTTTTCCCGGCGTACTACAGGTTCGGCGAACGTCCTTATTGTTGTTTCAGATCCTTCCGTAGTTGGACTGAAGGCCGCGGAACGGATACACGGCTTGGTCAGGGATTTAAAGATAAAGACAAAACATAATTGCCTGATTATCAACCGGTTTCCCGGTCCCGCCGATGCGGAGAAAATAAAGAAAACGGGATTGGCATATATAGGTAATATTCCTGAGGACGGGATTGTTCGGAATCTGAGCATAGAAGGCGGTTCAGTGATGGGGCTTGACAATGATGCTCTGAGTTTGAACAGCCTGCGAAAAATAGGAGAAAAAATATGGGGTTCGAATTAATGACGGAAAAATGGTCGGGAAAGATCAATGAGGTATCAATCGGAGCGTTACAATCTGAAGGCGGTTCCCGGTCGAATGTTGTGACCGTCGGCGGACAGGCTACCCTTCCGTTTTTATTCTCTGAGGGCTCGATTCCCCATAAACCGGTTATCGCCTATGAGATATGGGATGTTCCTCCCGATGATTGGCCTGAGGCGTTGAATAAAGAATTAAAAAGCGTTTATAACGATCCTCTTGCATGGGCGGATAAATGCGTGAAAGAATATAAAGCGCAGCTTTTATGCCTGAAATTGCAGGGAGCTCATCCTGATTCCGGGAATAAAAAACCGGACCAGGAAGGTAAACTGGTCCAGAATTTACTGAAAAAAGTCGGGGTCCCTCTGATTATTCTCGGCTGCGGCGATGACGCTCAGGATAATTTGGTTTTACCTGTATGCGGAGAAGCCGCGCACGGAGAGCGGTGCCTTATCGGCGACGCGGTGCAGGAAAATTACAAGACACTCGCGGCTTCGGTTTTAGCGGACGGACACGCGATCATCGCGGAATCACCCATTGATATTAATATTGCCAAGCAGTTGAATATTCTTATTTCCGATATGGGGATGCCGCCGGAACGTATTGTGATGAATCCAACCGTTGGAGCGTTGGGATACGGTTTGGAATACACGTATTCAATTATGGAACGGGCGCGTCTTGCCGCGCTGTGCGGGGACAAGACGGTCGCCTCTCCTTTTATTTGTTTTGTGGGGCAGGAAACATGGAAGACCAAGGAAGCAAAGGCACTTCAATCGGAATTTCCCTCGTGGGGAGGAGAAACTGAACGGGGTATAGTCTGGGAATCTCTTACCGCTGTTTCTTTGCTTCAGTCCGGCGCCGACATTGTGGTTATGCGCCATCCTAAGGCTGGGGCGAAGGTGGAAGAGTATATTAATGATCTTATGAAAGGATAGCCGCCTGTGATTTTATAACAGGTAACTAAAAAAATATGTTTATAATCGGTGAATTGATAAACGGGATGTATACATCCATCGGCAAGGCTATAAAAGAGAAAAACAAATCTGTGATTCAATCTTCTGCGGTCATCCAGATCCAAAACGGTGCCGATGCGCTGGATGTTAATTGCGGGCCGGGTTCAGCTAATCCTGTCTCCGATATGCAGTGGCTTGTTGAGGCAATTCGTGAAGTTACTCCAGCGCCGCTTTCGTTGGATTCCAGTAAACCGCAGGTTATCGAAGCCGGTTTGAAGCTCGCCGGCGCAAACGCGATTATTAATTCTACTACCGCGGATACGGATAAGGCGGATACGCTGATTTCCCTGGCTAAAAAATACAAAGCTAAATTGATCGGATTGTCAATGAGTTCAAAAGGCATCCCTCAGAATAAAGACCAGCGTTTGGAATTGGCCGCTATGGTAGTGGCACGGTGCGTTGAACAGGAGTTTCTCATAGAAGACTTATATCTTGATCCTATTGCCATGCCGGTAAAAGTGGCGCAGGCTCAGATGGGGGATATACTGGAAGCGATACGCGAATTCAAGATAATTTCCGATCCTGCGCCTAAGACGGTTATCGGACTGAGCAATGTTTCCCAGGGAACATGCCAGCGGAGCCTGATAAACCGGACGTTTTTAACCATGGCATTGGCGTACGGGCTTGACGCGGCGATACTGGATCCGACGGATACCGCATTGATGGACGCGGCGATCAGCGCGGAACTGATTTTAAACAAACAGATTTACTGCGATTCGTTTTTAGACGCCTACAGGAAAAAATAGCGTTTAGCGAGCAGTGTTTAGCGAGCAGTGTTTAGGGAAGAACAAATTTAAATTCGAGTGATTAAAAATAAACGTGTAACCCAAATAGTTTTAGAAAGAATGAAAGAGAAATTAAAAAGTAGTAATGTGGTTTTTAGAAATTGTATTTCTAAGAGCTATGAGCTAAGCGCAAAGAGCTAATTATGATTCCAGACAAAAAAGGATATTTCGGAGAGTTCGGCGGGAGGTTTGTTCAGGAGACGCTTATGGCGATATTAAATGATCTTGCCGCGGAGTATCACAAGGCGAAGCGCGACCCGTCGTTTAAAAAAGAACTGGGATATTATTTGAGTGAATACGCCGGCAGGCCGACGCCGTTGTACCTGGCGAAAAATTTAAGCGAAGAACTCGGCATAGATAAAATCTACCTTAAGCGTGAAGATCTTTTGCACACCGGTTCCCATAAGATCAATAATACTTTGGGTCAGATCCTGCTGGCCGTTCGGATGAAAAAAACGAGGGTTATCGCTGAAACCGGCGCCGGCCAGCACGGAGTAGCTACCGCTACGGTTGCCGCGTTATTCGGCCTGCAGTGCTCGGTGTATATGGGTGAAGAAGACATAGAACGACAGAAACTGAATGTTTTCAGGATGAAACTCTTAGGCGCCGAAGTTGTTCCCGTGTCCAGCGGTTCCAAGACGCTGAAAGACGCGATTAACGAAGCGATGCGGGATTGGGTGACGAACATAAAAAATACATTTTATATTTTTGGGACGGTTGCCGGGCCCAATCCGTATCCTTTGATCGTCCGCGATTTTCAATCAGTGATCGGCACGGAAGCGCGCCGCCAGATTTTAAAAAAAGATAAAAAATTGCCTGATTATTGTGTCGCCTGTGTGGGCGGAGGAAGCAATTCCATGGGGTTGTTTTATCCGTTTTATAAAGATAAAGGAGTGCGTTTTATCGGTGTTGAGGCCGGAGGCTTGGGAATCAATACCGGAAAACATTCTTCCACGTTGACCTGCGGAAAAGTCGGTGTCCTGCATGGCGCGAAATCATATCTTCTTGATGATGAGTACGGGCAGATCATGGCTACTCATTCCATAGCCGCCGGTTTGGATTATCCGGGAGTAGGGCCTGAACACGCGTATTTTAAACGGACCGGCAGGGCGGAGTATGTTTCAATAAAGGACAACGAAGCGCTTGAAGGTATCCGGCTTTTGGCGCGGACCGAGGGTATCATTCCTGCGATGGAATCCGCGCACGCCATAGCGTATCTAAAGCCGCTTGCCAAAAAAATCAAGAGATCATCCACAGTCATTGTTTGCCTTTCAGGAAGGGGAGACAAAGATATGCATACGGTGATGGAGAGTTTAACCCTATGAAATTACATGGTGAAATTTCTAATACAAAACCGGGTATGAACCGGATTGACGAGTTATTTCAAAAATTGCGTGCCGCGAAGAAGAAAGCGTTTATCGCGTTTATAACTGCCGGCTATCCTGACCTGGAAACGACAGAGGGGTTGATCCGTGAATTTGAATCTATCGGCGTTGACCTGGTTGAATTGGGCGTGCCGTTTTCCGACCCGATTGCCGACGGCCCGGTAATACAGGAAGCGTCATATGAAGCGCTGAAAAAAAATACGACGTTGCCGGCTATCCTGCGCATGGTAAAACGCGTGCGCGCGGATGTTTCAATGCCTTTGTGCCTGATGTCGTATTATAATCCTATTTTTACCTATGGAGAAAAGCGGTTTATTTCAGATGCTGTTTCAAGCGGTGTTGATGGGATCATTATTCCCGATCTTCCTCCTGAAGAAGGCGTTGAGCTGTCGCGTGAGTCGTCCCGCGCGGGCCTGGATACGATTTTTTTCTTGTCTCCGACTACGCACGCTGACCGCGTGAAAACCGTGGCTCAGGCGTCAACAGGGTTTATTTATTATATTTCGTTAACCGGGGTAACCGGAGCGCGCAGGTCTTTGCCCAGGGACATAAAGACCGGGGTTGCGGAGGTTAAGCGTTTTACTCATAAACCCGTGTGCGTGGGGTTTGGGGTTTCTTCTCCCGAACAGGTTAAAGATATCCAGGGTGTAGCGGACGGAGTGATCGTGGGGAGTGCAATTGTCCGCGTTATACGGGAAAATGCCGGTAAAAAAGATTTAATTAAAACCGTAGGAAAATTTGTCGCGCGGTTGAAAGGATAGGAACGTGTATAGAAAGACATCGTTGAAAAATGGCCTGCGGGTGATCACGTATCACATGCCGGGTATGCGGTCCGCGTCATTGGGGATCTGGATCCGGACCGGAGGAAGGTTTGAGACGCATGAAAACAGCGGTATCAGCCATTACCTGGAACATATGCTTTTTAAAGGGTCCCGTACGTATTCATGCAGGCAGATAAAAGAATCCATAGAGGGGGTGGGAGGCGCTTTGAACGGGTTTACATCAGAAGAACTTACCTGTTATCTGGTCAAGATCCCCTCTCAGTCTTTGGGTCTTGCGTTTGATATTCTATCGGATATGGTGATCAATCCTATGGTTCCTGCTTCTGAAGTAGAAAAAGAGCGGACTGTTATTCTTGAAGAAATAAAGATGTATAAGGATTTACCTCAGAGCTATGTCCATGAATTACTGGATAATATGATGTGGCCGGACCAGCCGTTAGGGAAACCGATTATTGGGACCGAAGAAACAGTGGGGAAGTTTAACCGCGGCGATATAACCAGGTATAAGAATTCATATTATACGCCCGCTAATATTGTTGTTGGCGCCGCAGGCGCGCTTGATCACGGGACTCTGACCGGCATGATTGAACGTGCGTTCGGGCGCATGAAGGCATCAACTCCCAATGAATACACAAAAGTCAGGGAGAATCAGCATACTCCTGAGGTTTTTGTTCATAATAAGAATACCGAACAAACTCATCTTGCTTTGGGTTTTCACGGTTTTAAAAGAGGGCACCGCCTTCAGCACGCACAAAACATTTTGCATATTATTCTGGGTGCTAATATGTCGAGCCGCCTTTTTAATGAAGTCAGGGAAAAACGGGGGTTGGCGTATGAAATAGGTTCTCAGGTAAAATTTTTTGCCGATACCGGCGCTTTTATCGTTCACGCGGGTATAGATAACCGCAAGGTTGACGCGGCTTTGGGGATTATTTTTAAAGAATTGAAAAAAATACGCAGGGTTTCGGTCGGCGCGAAAGAATTGCGGCGGGCAAAGGATTTTTATATCGGACAACTTGTGCTCGCGCTTGAAGATACGATGGACAATATGCTGTGGATAGGAGAATCAACCGCTTCCTTGGATAGAACATTTACTCCCGATGAGGTTATCGAAAAAGTCCGGGCATTAAAACCCTCTGATATTCAGGAAGCCTGCGAAAATATCTTTAATAACGAAAAGATCAATTGCGCGCTTATCGGTCCGCATGATAATGCGCGGGAACGTTTCCTGCGTATCCTTGATCTTTCCTGAAAACCGGGAATGCCCATTGCTGCGGATATAACGGATAAATCATGGCTACGATCATTTTTCTTAGTGTTCTCTTACTGCTTTTGGCGTGTTTTTCCTTCATATTTTCTCTTGCCGAGACCGCGATCATTGGATTAAGCAAGATACGGCTGAACCACATGATTGCCAAAGGGGTAAAATCCGCTGATACGGTACAGCGTCTCCTGCGGAAGTCCGATAAATTCATTACTGCCATTCTTATAGGTAATAATATCATTAATATCGCGATGTCTTCGATTATTGCCGCGGTATTTATCCATATGTTCGGGCCGGAGTGGGGCGTGCTTGCCGCGACCGGCGTTTCCGCGCTGTTTATCCTCACGTTATGCGAAATAACCCCCAAAATCATAGCTTTAAAAAATACAGAGGCGGCGGCATTGTTTACTGCCCCGGTGATGGAAACTGTTACTAAAGTCCTGTCTCCCTTGATTAGAGCGTTTACGTTTATTACGTCTGCTATTTTTAAGGTATTAAAACTGAAGTTCCCCAAGCGTTCACCGCTTATTACGGAAGAGGAATTGCGTCTGATGATTGAGATGGGCAAGGAGGAGGGGGTGTTGACCGATGAAGAACGCAGGATGCTTCACAGGATCTTTGAATTTGGCGACATCAAAGCCGGCGATGTCATGGTCCCGCGAGAAAAGATGGTCATGGTAAACATTAATTCCACCCAGGATGACCTGCTTAATACTTTTGCCGAAGAAGGACATGCCCGTTTGCCGGTTTATCAGGGAGGCAGGGATACTATCGTGGGAGTTATTTACGCCCGGGATTTACATTATATTTTAACCGATAAAGTATTATTTGTTCTTAACGATCTTATTCATAAACCGCGGTATGTTCCCTGCTCGATGAGGGTTAATGAAGTGCTGCGAATGTTTCAAACTGAAAAAATACAGATAGCTATTGTTGTTGATGATAATAAAAAAGCGGTGGGCATGGTGACGCTGGAAGATTTGCTGGAAGAGATTGTCGGAGAACTGGAGGAAGTGCATCCCAGTGACTATCATGATTTCGAGAACCATGGGAAAGCGGATAAATAACCTTGACCTTTAGTTCTCTCTGTGTATAATAAGCACGGTATTCATGACTTTTGTGATGTTTGTCCGCGGGATTGACACGGGTATTAAACTGTGGTAATGTATGGGTGTTTAATAAAGATTTACAGGAACGATCCGTAAATTTTGACCTCACACGGCGTTGTTTCTTAAAAAAGGAGGATACCATGGGAGAGAAAGCTTATTGCGTGAAGTGTAAAGCTTCCAAAGAAATGAAAGATGACCAGAAAGTAACCATGAAAAACGGCCGGCCGGCTGTAAAGGGAAAATGCCCTGATTGCGGGACCGGGATGTATAAGATTTTAGGTAAAAAATAATCACACGGGAATGACCATCGAATCCAAAAAACTCGCATTGCGTATTGCAGCTATCGCCAGGGAACGGAAGGCTTTGCAGGTAGTGGTTCTGGATATGCAGAAATTTAACGTCTTTTGCGACTATTTCGTTATCGCAAGCGGTTCATCTCTGCGACAGGTTAACGCTTTGTCGGAATCTATCCAGGAAGCTTTAGCCCAGGAAAAAATAAAGCCGCTTTTTAAGGCTCCTTCCAATGATCAGTCGGGATGGATAGTTTTAGATTATCCCGGTGTCGCCGCACACCTTTTTCATAAGCCGATCAGGGAGTTTTACGCGTTAGAGCGTTTATGGGCTGACGCAAAACGCGTCCGGATCCTGAAGAATCCCTCTCGGGCGTAACCGCATAACAAGAATTAATGTTTCCGTGACGCGTATCCCGGAACAAAATACGCTTGCCCCGTTAGGAACCTTTTCTAACGGGGCAAAACCTTTTATATCCAGGTTTATACGATGAAAAATGATATTCAAAATGATATTCAGCTGATCCTTACCGATACTCTCCGTGAAACCGGCTTATTGCCTGCGGGATTTGATTCTTCCTGGCTTGAGTTTTCACGTGACGGGAATTTCGGGGATATCTCATTGAATATCGCTTTAAAGCTGAGCAGGCAATTTAAAGATTCTCCCCGCGCGATAGCCGGGCGTATTGTTCCCGTCTTGACGGAAAAAATCAGCCGCAGTTCGATCGCCGAGTCCATACAGGAAATCAAGATTGAAGGGGCCGGTTTTATAAATTTTTATTTCTCCAACAAATTTTTCCATGAGCAGCTGGCGTGTATGGTTTCGGAAACCGCTGATTACGGCAGGCTTGACCTTGGAAAAAAGAAAAAAGTTCTTGTTGAATTTGTCAGCGCTAATCCCACCGGGCCGTTATCCGTCGCGCACGCGCGTCAGGCCGCGGTAGGGGACGCGTTGGCTAATATCCTTTCTTTTCTCGGGTTTGACGTGACCAGGGAGTATTATCTTAATGATGAAGGTAATCAGATTAATATTCTGGGTAATTCGATCAAAACCCGTTTACAGCAGCTTGAAGGTGAACCGGTAGAATTCCCGGAAAACTATTACCAGGGCGAGTATATTATAGATTTAGCTAAGGCGGTGAAAGAAGGCCGGGCGACCGTTACGGATTTCTCGGATTATGGAGTAAAAGAAATACTGGCTACTATTGAACAGGAATTGAAGGATTTTAAGGTGTTTTTTGATTCCTGGTACAGCCAGAAAGCGCTTAGAGAAGCCGGGAAAATAGAAAAAGCTTTTGAAATAATCAAAGAATATCTCTATCGTGAAGAAGGGGCGTTGTGGTTTAAATCTACTCAATTCGGGGATGATAAAGACCGTGTTGTTATTAAAAGCGATGGTTCATATACGTATCTGGCCCCGGATATCGCATATCACTATGATAAATTTAAACGCGGATATGAATGGTTAATTAACCTGTGGGGTCCTGATCACCATGGGTATATAAACCGGCTTAAAGCTTCTATTCAGGCCATGGGGCAGCCTGCCGATTCTCTTGCTGTCGTTATTGTGCAGCTGGCGTCGATTTCCCGCGAAGGTAAGCCTGTTGAAATGTCTACGCGCAGAGGCCAGTATATTTCTCTCCGTGAGGTTTTGACGGAAGTGGGATCCGATGCCGCGCGGTTTTTCTTTATTATGCGCAGGACGTCGAGCCATCTTAGTTTCGATTTGGAGATCGCTAAGAAGCAGACTTCCGAGAATCCCGTGTATTATATTCAATACGCGTATGCCCGTATCGGCAGTATTTTGCGGCAGAGCGGCACAGACATTGATTTCCGCGATTTCCGCGGATGTGATGGTTCTCAATTAACGGAGAAAGAAGAAATAGATT
>JAQUMS010000004.1 GCA_028717985.1 Candidatus Omnitrophota bacterium | reverse complement strand
CTTCCGATCTCTGGGAGGGTATGATGGTTTACGGGGATACGACTGTAAAACGATCGAAGGATCACACATGATCCTTTCGGGGATAGAATACCGGTTCCCGGTATTGTCCGATATGAACATGTCTTTTTTAAAAAACTGGTTAACCTTGGGAAAAATTCAGGCAGTCGGTTTTTTTGATATCGGACGATCCTGGTATTCGTCATTTTCCGGTTCATCGTTTAAAAAAGATGCCGGTATAGGCCTTCGGGCGCATCTTGACGCGTTCGGGTTTTTGGAACGTATGATAATAAGAGTTGATGTCGCTCAGGCAATTAATGAGCCGAAATCAGATCCCCATATCTGGTTTGGTTTAAGCCAAGTTTTTTAATAATTAATACCCGTGAGTGAGCGGGGTATCCATGTGGTGGAGATATGCCTATATACGAATACGAGTGCCGTACGTGCAAAAAAAAATTTGAGTATCTGGTTCGCAGTAAAGATGAGGCGATTCAATGCCCGGAATGCGCCGGTTCAGAGGTGTCCCGTCTTCTTTCAACTTTTGCCTTTACTTCCAAAGATAAAGGTGGTAATATTACTGCTTCTTCGGGCGGATGTTCAGGGTGTTCGGGAGGTAATTGTTCCACCTGTGGACATTAAACGCGTAATGAGCGCTATCGTATGTTTGAGATATGATAAATAAAAAACGGCTATTAAAACTTACCCGCGATTTGATTGCTATAAAGTCAGAAAATCCGCCTGGGAATGAATCGGGGATCGCGGATTTCGTGAAGCGCTATTTACAGGATATCGGACTGAGTCCGACGGTATACGAATTTAAAAAGAACCGCACTAACGTTATAGCTGTTTTGCCGGGGGCCGGGAAGCCGGTTTCTTCCGGGAAATCAGGGCAGTCGGGGGCGTCCCTGTTGATCACCCCCCATCTTGATACTGTCCCCTCGGGAAAAAACTGGAAATATCCTCCCTTTGCGGGAAAAATTGTTAAAGGAAAGTTATTCGGCCTTGGTTCAACGGATTGCAAGTGTAATCTCGCCTGCAGTTTGGAAGTAATGCAGAGTCTTATTGAGGACCGGATAACATTGGGGTATAATATAATCATGGCGGCGACCGCTGACGAAGAATCAGGGTCGGGTTTAGGGCTTATCCCTCTTCTCGATAAAGGGATATTAAAGCCAAGCGCCGCCCTGGTTCTTGATGCGGATGATTTCGATATCGTTGTAGCCCAAAAAGGGTTGATCCATCTGAAGGTTATTATCCATGGTAAACGCGCGCATGGAGCGTATCCCTGGATGGGGGTGAATGCTATTGACGCGATGTCTGCCGTGCTTACAGATGTCAAAGCGTGGAAGTTCGCATATAAAGAAAATCAATATTTAAGGCCCCCGACAGTTAATTTCGGGACAATCCGGGGGGGGGATAAAGTGAATGTGGTGGCAGACTGGTGTGAATGTGAACTTGACTTCAGATTTTTGCCCGGCACACGCTCCGCGGATATTCTCGCGGCCCTGAAAAAAATTATCGCGGCGCGCGCGAAAAAATTTGAGATTGAAATCCAGGGCATTCAACAGCCCTATCAAATAAGCGAAAAGCATCCTCTGGTTACGGGATTACAGGATGCGGCGAGGCAATGTGGAGTGCGTTCCCGAGTCAAAGGTTCCGAAGGAGCGACAGTAATAACGTTTTTCCAGCATAAGGGGATTCCTGCTGTTGCGACCGGAGCCGGATGTTCCGGACAGGCCCACTGCATAAATGAATATGTAAGCGTAGAGAATCTGTATAAAGGCGCGGCGGTTTTAGAAAAATTTTTACAAAATTATAAATTTCAAAATCGGCAGTAGATTTATAGAGTGTAATAAAGCCAAAATTCCGGCGCGGGCGGTTTAAATATTTTTTGAGAATTTTGATTTCGGTTTTAGAGTTTAACTCAGGAGCGTTTATATGGAAAATATTACTATGAAAAAAAGGCCAAAATTAAAAAATCCTTATCTTATTGTGGCGTGGCCGGGAATGGGGGAGGTGGCATACCGTGCCGGGACATACCTGGTAGATAAATTGAAAGCGGAAGAGTTTGCCGCGATTCCGGCTGAAGATTTTTTTTATTTGACTGAAAGTATTGTCCGTGAAGGCGTTTTGACCCTGCCTGAATTGCCTGCGAGTAAATTTTATTTCTGGAAAAATAAAGACGGTAAAAATGATCTGATAATTTTTATCAGCGACGCCCAGCCGGATCTGGCTATGGCGGAAGAATACTCAATGAGGATTCTTTCCATAGCAAAAAAGTATAAAGTTAAAAAAATATTCGGGTTCGCCGCGATGCCCCAGCCTATTGATCATACACAGTCCCCGAATATCTGGTTTACCGCCACATCCGCCGACATTAACGCCTCACTCAAGAAATATAATCTGAAAATGCTTTCAGAAGGTCAAATCAGCGGGATGAACGGATTATTCCTGGGAGTCGCAAAGCGGGAAGGTTTTGAAGGCTTGTGCCTGTTGGGGGAAATCCCATTATATACAATACAGATTGAAAATCCCCGCGCCGCGTATGCGGTTTTGGATATCGCGGCCAAGATTCTTGAAATAAAAATCGATTTTTCGGAATTAATAGACCAGGCGGAAGCGTCGGAAAATCAGATTAATAATCTCCTTGATTATCTTAAGGTTGGCCCGACTCCGGGTCCGATAGGTGAAGAGGAAATCGAAAAGATCAAAAAATCTTTAAGCCAGTTAACCAAACTCCCCCAGTCAGTAAAGGAAAAAATCGAAAAACTTTTCCAACAGGTTAACAGCGATATTTCTAAGGCCCAGGAATTGAAGTCCGAGCTTGACCGGTGGAATGTGTATAAAGATTACGAAGACCGTTTTCTTGATTTGTTCAAGGACAAAAACAAAAAAGAAAAGAATAATTAAGAGGGCGTGTCTTTAGGAATACGATTGATGAACTCCGGACGTGCATCCGTAAAAGCGGTTATCTTTGATTTAGGCAATGTGCTGGTTAATTTTGATCATCTGATCGCCGCGCAAAGAATTTGCCGTCTTACTTCAAAATCTCCCCAGGAAATTTATGCTTTGTTTTTTGATTCCGGTCTTACCCGGTCATTTGAAGAAGGCCGGATTTCCGCACGTGATTTTTTTCTCCGCGTGAAAGAGATGCTGGGTCTTTCTCTCTCCTACGAGGAGTTTGTGCCGATTTGGAATGAGATATTCTTCCTTACCGATGATAATAAAACCCTCCATTCTTTGATCCCGTGTTTAAAACAGAATTATAAAGTTCTTCTTTTGTCTAACATCAATATCCTTCATTACGAGTATATTAAAAAACATTTCGGCGTATTGTCTGTTTTTGATTATGTTGTCGCCTCGTGCGAAGAAGGCGTCGTTAAGCCTGATCCCAAAATTTATCGGAAGGCACTTGAGCTTTTGCGTTTGGCACCGGAGGAGGTGTTTTATACCGATGATCGTAAAGATTTGATTGAGGAAGCCTTACGATTGGGGATTCGCGCGTTTGTTTATCAGGGAGCGGAAAAGCTGAAACTGGATTTGAAAGCCTCGGGGTTGGTTCTTTCTCATAATTTTTTTGACAAAAGATGAAGACAACGCTGTATCAGGATAGATTTTACCGGGAGTGGATTTATACCCGGCGGCTGTATGAATGCAGAGTTTCTGTAATGGAAACCGACCTCCAGGTTTTAACTGATAAACCGCTGGAAGCCGGTTTTCTTGAAGAAAAGATAGTCTCTTTCCGTGCGGATATAGAACAGTATAGCATCCGGGACGACCTGTTCCAAAAAAACCTTAAACCTATCGTGGTTGAGTTGACCGCCCCGTCAATCGTTAAAAAAATGAGCCGGGCGGCGCGTCTGGCAAACGTAGGCCCTATGGCCGCGGTGGCCGGCGCGATAGCTCAAGGTATAGGGGAATGCCTTATTCGCAAAGGATATCGTGATGTTATTGTGGAGAATGGCGGAGATATATTCTTAAAATCGCGCATGCCGGTCCGTGTAGGGATATTTGCCGGCGATTCTCCTTTATCCGGGAAGATTTTTTTAAGAATTAATCCTCAGTCAACCTTCCATGGGATATGTACTTCTTCCGGCACTGTCGGTCATTCCTTAAGTTTTGGGACTGCGGATGCCGTAGTTGTTATTGCCGATAATGCGCTTATCGCGGACGCGGCCGCTACCGCTGTCGCTAACCGGGTTTCTTCCGCTTCTGACTGCGAATCCGCCTTAAATTTCGGGATGGCTATACGCGGTGTTCGGGGTATAGTAATTATAATTGGCCGCACACTCGCGGCCCGTGGTGAGGCGGTTATTCTTGAACCAAATAAAAAAAATAATTTGCCGGTTTCTCGTCGGTAAAAAACTCTTGACAAGGCAAATATATTGTGGTAAATTTACAGCCAAATACAATATATAGGGGCGATTCTTAAGGCTTCCCATGGCGGGTTAAGAAGGCCCATCCTTACTGGATTGGGAGGAAGAAAAAGGGAATGAAATAAACGCACTGATTAAAGGCTCTTAAGAGAAAGAGCCTTTTTTTATAGTATATGCATGCTTTGGGAGTGAAAAAGTGAACAGCGATAAAACCGTAGGTTTAACATTCGATTTAAAAACTGATTATGAATTCAAGGACGATGATCCTCCGGACGCGAACGCGGAGTTTGATCACCCTTCCACTATAGATGTTATTTCTTCCGCAATTGAATCACAGGGTTTTTTAGTAAAACGCATCGGCAACGTCTCCCACCTGCTTGAAAATATCGGCAATCTGAATAACGTGGATATTGTTTTTAATATTTCCGAAGGACTTCAAGGCAGAAACCGGGAATCCCAGGTTCCTGTTTTGCTAGAAATGGCGGGTATTCCTTTTGTGGGGTCCGACGCTTTAACTCTGGGGCTTACTCTTGATAAAGTAATGGCCAAGAAAATATTTATTGCCGAAAATATTCCCACACCGAAATTTTTCGAAGTCAAGCCGGAAGACGCCGATAGTATGTTAGATATGGACCACATGAAATTTCCTATGTTTGTAAAACCGCGTTTTGAAGGTTCTTCTAAAGGGCTGACACAGTCTTCGCGGGTTGAAAATATCGAAGAATTAAAAGAACAGATTGACCGTATTGTCCGGTTATATAAACAGCCGGCGTTGGTAGAGGAATTCATCAGCGGAGAAGAATTTACAGTCGCGATAATAGGCAATGATCCTCCGGAGGTAATGCCGATAGTGCAAATTAAAATTGACGGTAAATTGAAGTTGAGAGATAAATTTTATACGTTTGGGCATGTGACGTCGGATCACCTGCAATATATGTGTCCCGCGCGCATCAAAGACGAACTGAAAAAAAAGATTTCCGACCTTGCGATAAAAACGTATCGGACGGTTGAGTGTTTGGATTTCGGAAGAGTTGATTTCCGTGTAGACCAAGAAGGGAATCCGTATGTCCTGGAGATTAATCCTCTTCCTTCTTTATCGAGCGAGGATGTTTTTATGTCTGTGGCCAAAGCATTGGGCATTTCATACAATGAAGTGATTGGCCGTATTTTAAGAACCGCGATGAAAAGAAAAGGTTTGTTGAATTAACCTAAAAACATTTATTGTCGCGCGGTTGATAATTTTTCGGGTTGAAATCCGAAACCAAAGGGAGGGTATATACCGTTGATACCGTGACGGAATAGACCGCTTAACGTATTACCATGAATATAGCAATAGCGTATAATTTAAAAAAAGAAGATGATTCAAAGCCTCCTGATTATTTCTCCGAATTTGATTCCCAGGAAACTATTGACGCGATAGACCACGCGTTAAAAATAAAAGGCCATACCGTGTCGTTTGTGGATGCCGAGCGTTCCGACCTTTTTGGGTATTTTAAAAAGAACCGTATTGATATGGTATTTAATATCGCTGAAGGAACGCGGGGGAAATTCAGAGAGGCGCAGCTTCCCGCGATTCTTGATTATCTGAATATCCCGTATACCGGGTCCGGAACATTATCTCTTGCGGTAGCGTTGAACAAAACATTAACAAAGAAAATACTGCGTGCTGAAAAAATCCCTACTCCGAATTCCCAGCTTTTTCTGACGGGAAAAGAAAAACTTGATCCCGCCTTGAAATTTCCTCTGATCATCAAACCTAACTGTGAAGGTTCGGCAAAGGGTATCAGCGTCACCAATGTTGTGCATTCTCATAAAGAGCTCAGTGAAAGGTTGGAAGTTGTTATTAAAACATACGAACAAGACGCCCTTGTGGAGGAGTTTATTGAAGGCAAGGAACTTACCGTCGGGATTTTAGAGAATGGTAAAACCACGGTACTGCCTATTTTAGAGATAGATTTTTCCTCGTGCAGTAAAAGCGGGGAATATTTTTACTCCTGGAGAATGAAAGAATTTCAAGGTAATGATTCTTTGGGTTTGACTCCTACGTTTCATTGCCCCGCGCGTCTGGATAAAGCTACCGAAAAACTGATCCAGGATACCGCGTTAAAAACTCATCGCGCGATCGGCTGTTATGATATTTCCCGTACCGATATACGGTTAAACAACGAGAATATTCCGTATGTGCTTGAAATAAATCCACTGCCCGGTCTCAATCCCAGAACGTCAAACTTTCCTATTATGGCGTATGCGGCCGGCTTGAAATACGAAGATATTATCGATTCGGTATTGATGAACGCCCATAAAAGGAGGAGAGCCTAGAATGGATAATACAATCGCGGATAACCAAAAGCTTTTAACCGAATCCCAGATTATTTCACGCCCCGTCAGAAGATCTCTTGATTATCAGCAGATCAGTTTATACAAAGATGTTAATCCTTTGGATTGGGAAGATTGGCATTGGCAGATGAAACACCGTGTTACCAAACTTGAACAAATAAGCCAGATCGTGAAGCTTACTTCCGAAGAAGAAGAAGGGATTAAAAACGCCAGAGGCCGTATGGCTATGGCAATAACTCCGTATTGGGCTACGCTTATGGATGGTGATGATCCGAGTTGTCCGATTCGCAGGCAGGCAATTCCTGAGGTGTATGAATTTCAGGTCGGCCCGCATGAAATGGTTGATCCATGCGGTGAAGATACTGATTCTCCCGCGCCTCATCTTGTTCACCGGTATCCGGATCGCGTTTTGCTTCTTTCCACGGAACAATGCGCGATGTATTGCCGTCATTGTACCCGCCGCAGGCTGGTTGGTGATGAAGCAAACAGCGATACTAACGCGAATCGATGGGATGCCGCCTTGGATTATATCCGCTCAAATAAAAAGATCCGCGATGTCCTGATTTCAGGCGGAGACCCGTTTACGTATGAGGATGAAGTTCTTGGGGATTTGTTGAAAAAAATAAGGGCTATTCCCCATGTCGAATTTTTAAGGATAGGTACCCGTATTCCGGTAACTCTTCCTCAGCGTATAACCGAACGGTTGATTTCTACCCTTAAAAAATCAGGTCCGATTTGGATCAGTATCCATTTTAATCATCCTAAGGAAATCACTAAACGCACGAGAATTGCCTGTGAAATGCTGGCAGACGCGGGTTTCCCTTTAGGGAGTCAGACGGTTTTGCTAAAAGGAATTAATGACCGTCCGTGTATTATGAGGAAGCTTGTGCATGATTTATTGAAAATTCGCGTGAGGCCCTATTATATTTATCAGTGTGACCTTGTCCGGGGGACTCAGCATTTTCGTACCTCCGTAAAAGAAGGGATTAATATTATAGAAAAATTACGCGGGTATACTTCAGGGTATGCTGTTCCGACATATGTTATTGATGCCCCCGGGGGCGGAGGGAAAATCCCCGTAAATCCTAATTACATTATTTCCCAGACAAAAGGGAAGTATGTTTTACGCAACTATGAGAATAAGGTGTTTACATATTTGGAATAAAGTATTTAAGAGCTGGGAGTGTTTATCCATAAGCCCGTTAGAATATTCTTCTAACGGGCTTTGTCATTATGCACAAGGTCTCGCTTAGAGAAAGCACACTTGTTTCATCCTTGTAAACAAGGTGTCGCTTAGAGAAAGCACACTTGTTTCATCCTTGTAAACAAGGTGTCGCTTAGAGAAAGCACACGCGTGATATTTTATAGAAATAAGGACTGTTTTTAGGATTTAAACCCTTTCTGCCACAAGATGTTATTCGGTGTGGGCAGTTTTTATGCTTGACCCTCTTAGTGAGGCGTTATATAATCAAATAATTAGAGCTATGCGCATGTAAAAACATGTTCTCACGTCTTTTTCTCCTTGTTCTGGGGAGAAAAAAGGCATACTACACATAGAAAAGGTTCCGTCGACCAGGTTTTCTGCGAAGAAAATCTACCCTTTGCTTTAAATATTCCGAAAATCGAATGGTATTAACGGAATAAGTTTTGGGGGTAATTCCTGCCTGCCGGCAGGTTTATCAAGGAGCGAAACTATGGATGTGAAGAACAAGCGCACTATTGTTTTATTAGGCCACGCCCAATCGGGAAAAACAAGTCTTGCGGAAAGTATTCTCTTCCATTGCGGCGCGATTGCCCGTAAAGGTTCAACGCTTGAAGGGAACACGGTAAGCGATTATAATTGGGATGAAATAGAGCGTAAGAGTTCAATCGGCGACAGTTTTATGTCGTGTAATTGGCATACTATCCGTATGCAATTGATTGATACTCCGGGTTATCTTGATTTTTACGGTGAAGTTATAGCCGGTATCCAGGCTGTTGATAACGCTATTGTAGTAGTGGATTCCGCGTCTGGCGTGGAAGTCGGAACAGAAAGAGCCTGGTCTTTGCTCGAAGAAGCAAATATCCCCCGGATAATTTTTGTTAATAAAACCGATAAAGAAGGCGTTGATACAGAAAAAATTATCGACGAGTTGAGAACCGTTCTTTCTAAAAAAGCCATACCTCTTGGTTTGGACAACGGGGACGCGTTGACTGAAGTGATTGCCGAGAGTGACGATGTTCTCCTTGAGAAATATTTAAGCACGGGTAATCTTTCCGCGGAAGATATCGGTTCGGGCATGCATAAAGCTATTGCCGCCGCAAAGCTATTTCCGATTATTTTCGGTTCGGCGCTTCAGGATAAAGGAATTGACGAATTATTAGATGTTGTTCAGCAATACTTTGCTTCCCCTCTTGAAAGGCCGCCGGTTAAGATGCAGGAAGGATGCGTTGAATTCAGTGATTCTTCGCCGTTTTCGGCCTTGGTTTTTAAATCAATCGTTGACCCGTATGTCGGGCAATTATCCATGGCACGGATTTTTTCCGGGACCTTAACGGCGAACACTCAGTTTTATAATATTTCCAGGAGTGATAGTGAACGTATCGGCCATTTGTTTTTTTTACAGGGTAAAGAACAGCGTTCCCTTGATGCGGCTTCGTGCGGAGACATCATCGCGATCCCGAAATTAAAGATCACACATACCGGTGATACATTGTGTGATCACGCCCATCCGGTGGTATTTCAGCAGCCTGAATTTCCTGAAGCTATGATTTCCGCGTCAGTGCGTCCTCATTCCCGTCAGGATGAAGAAAAGATTTCTCAGGCATTACATAAGTTAACCGCTGAAGATCCTACGTTCCGGGTCAAGGTTGATCCGGAGACAAAAGAAATGGTAGTTTCCGGGCTGGGGGATTTGCATCTTCATGTTATGATTGCCCGGCTTAAAAAGAGGTTTAATGTTGAGGTTGATCTGGGGACGCCGAAAGTTCCCTACAGGGAAAGTATCACCAAGACCGTGAAGGCCCAGGGGAAATTTAAGCGCCAATCCGGCGGACGGGGGCAGTACGGTGATGTTTGGATTGAAATCAGCCCGTTAAGCGAAGAAAAGCATTTTGAATTCGTTGACAAGGTTTTTGGCGGCGCCATTCCGAAAAACTTTATTCCTTCCGTAGAAAAAGGGATAAAAAATACAATGGCGGAGGGTATCGTAGCCGGATATCCAATGGTGAATTTACAAGTTACCTTGTATGACGGTTCGTACCATGATGTTGATTCTTCGGATATGGCTTTTCAGATCGCGGCACGTTTGGCATTACGCAAGGCGGTTATGGAGGCCGGGCCCGTTCTTTTAGAACCGATCATGAACGTTGAAATCGCAATCCCTGAAGAATTTCTTGGAGCAATTTCAGGAGACTTGAATTCCCGGAGAGGCAGAACCGTAGGCATGGAGGCCCGGGGAAAACTTCAAATAGTAAAGGCGGTTGTTCCTATGTCCGAGATGTTTACGTATGGGAATGATTTACGCTCGATGACGCAGGGCAGGGGCAGTTATACAATGAAGGTTTCGCATTATGAACATGTTCCGTCAAAAATAGCGACTACCATTATAAGTCACTATCAGACGCATCATAAAGAAGAGGAAATATAACGGTTTTTTTGTTAATCGAAGCTACAGTGGAGGTAAGGTGTGAAAATTGGAGTTATTGGATTGGAATCGTTTTCAAACGGAAAAGAAAATTTAGTCGACGCGCGGCTGGAGACGTTGAAACAGATGTTTAATTCCGCGAAAAAGGTATATCTTCAGGTGGAAATTATAACTGATACCGATAAATTAAAAGAGGCTGATGGGATTATCGCCTCTGAAAAGGCCCGGCTTGACATAATTGTTGGGGATATTGAGTTTGTTGAAACGCGACTCGAGCGGTCTCAGATAGACGCGGAAAAGAAAATGCTTTTAAGATTCAAAGAAAAACTTGAAAAAGAAGAAATGCTGACGGGAATGCCGCTTTCAGAAGAAGAACAGAAACTGGTTTCCGCGTATCCTTTGTTGAGTATTAAGCCGGTGGTAATCGTAAAAGATGAAGATGCGGCCGATAAAGCAAAAGTAATTTTTTCCGCCTATTACGCTTTAGGGTACATATCATATTTTACGGCAGGCGATAAAGATTCACACGGATGGTCTATTAAAAAGGGAATGAATGCCTGGGAAGCTTCAGGCGCGATACATTCTGATATACAGAAAGGTTTTATCAGGGCTGAAGTCCTGGGCTATCAGGATTTAATCGACGCGGGAAATTTTAACCAGGCCCGTTCCAATAATAAGGTCAGGCTTGAAAATAAAGAATATATTGTTCAGGACGGGGACTTAATGACGTTTCGGTTTAATAAATAAAAGTTGATTCCCGAGGTATTCACGGTGTGTTTTATAAAAAAATATGTAATAACCGGTATATAACGAATGATTACGATTAAACGCGCGCTCGTGAGTGTGTCAGATAAAACAGGCATTGTTGAATTTTGCCGTGTTTTGCGAAATTTTAATGTGGAAATTCTTTCTACCGGGGGAACTGCGAAATTATTAAGGGAACACGATGTCCCGGTTATGGACGTTTCCGAGTTCACGGGATTTCCTGAAATGTTTGACGGCCGCGTTAAAACTCTCCATCCAAAAGTCCATGGGGGGCTTTTGGCTTTGCGCGAAAACCAGGAACATATGCAAACAGTTAAACAGCACGGTATCGGTTTAATTGATATGGTCGTGGTTAATTTGTATCCGTTTGAAAAAACAATCGCCAAGCCGGGAGTAACCCGCGAAGAAGCCATAGAGAATATCGATATCGGCGGCCCCTCTATGTTGCGTTCGGCGGCTAAAAATCATCAGTCTGTCGCGGTAATCTGCCGGCCTTCTCAATATGAAGAAGCATCCAGGGAATTGCAGAATAATAAAGGAATGATCTCAAAAGAAACCTGCAGAAGATTCGCGCGGGAGGTTTTTCTTTCCACCTCCTGTTATGACAGGGCTATTTATGAATATTTAAATGCTGCGGAAAACAATCAGGTAAATTCCGGTTCTTCTTTGCCGGTTTCCCTCTCATTAAGGTTTACAAAAATCCAGGATTTGCGGTATGGGGAGAATCCCCATCAACAAGCGGCTTTTTATAAAGAGAATGGCGCGTCTTCGGGTTTGATTAATCTCAGGCAATTACAGGGAAAAGAACTGTCGTTTAACAATATCCTCGATTTAAATAGCGTTTGGGAATTATTGAAAGAGTTTAAAAATCCTGCCGCCGTTATTGTGAAACATAATAATCCTTGCGGTGCTGCCGAAGCCCGGACGCTTGATAAAGCCTATAAAGACGCGTATGATTGCGATCCTTTGTCGGCATTTGGAGGCATCGTTGGGTTAAACAGAGCTGTCGATTTCAAAACGGCGCAGCGTATTGCTGCCAGCGGTTTTCTTGAATGTATTATAGCCCCGTCATTCAGCAGTCAGGCTCTTGAACTTTTTTCCCGCAAAAAAAATCTCAGGGTTTTAGAATTGAAGGAACTCGAAATTAACAAGGAATATGATTTTAAACGTGTGAGCGGCGGATTACTTGTGCAGGATAAAGATACCGGCGTAATCACGGATCACTCCGTGTTAAAAATTGTAACCTTGAAGAAACCGACCCAAGCCCAAATCTCAACTCTTTTATTTGCCTGGAAGGTTGCGAAGCATGTTAAATCCAACGCTCTTGTGCTTGCGAAAGGGACAAAGACGGTAGGGATAGGAGCGGGCCAGATGTCCCGCGTGGAATCAATGATTATCGCAAAACGTAAAGCGGGGAAACGGGCGGTGAACAGCTGTCTGGCTTCCGACGGTTTTTTCCCGAAACCCGACACCATCACAGAAGCGTCCCGTGCGGGCGTCAAGGCTATCATTCAACCCGGCGGTTCTATCGCCGATCAAGAAATAATAACCGCGTGTAATACCCGGAAGATCGCAATGGTCACTACAGGTATGCGGCATTTTCGGCATTAATTTTCCCACGGTATGTCTTACCAGTCAGCCATTCAATATCTTAATTCCTGTATTAATTACGAAAAAAAGAGCGGATTTAAATATAAAGAATCCTTTAAGCTTGAAAGGATGAGGCATTTTATGTCTCTCGTGGGTAATCCCCAGGAATCATTGCGTTGTATTCATGTCTCGGGCACTAAAGGTAAAGGTTCTTCCTGCGTGTATGCGGCGTATATACTGAGGGAAGCGGGATATAAAACAGGTTTGTATACATCTCCCCATCTATGGGATATCAGAGAGCGCGTTAGAATCTTTTACCCCCGTGTACTCCGGTATCGTCCCGCCGCTGAAAATTTTGAAGGAATGATTCCCAGGGCGGATATGGCGGCGTATATTCAGAGGCTTAAACCACTTATTGAAAAATTAAATGCGCGGTTGTTGTATGAACCGCTGACTTTTTTTGAAATTTATACGGCGCTCGCATTGCTTTATTTTAAAGAACAATCGGTTGATTTTGCTGTTTTAGAAACCGGACTTGGAGGAAGATTAGATGCTACTAATATTGTGTCGGCGCGGGTATGCGGGATTACGCCGGTTAGTTTTGATCATATGGATAAATTAGGGGCGACATTGCGTTTGATCGCCCGGGAAAAAGCGGGGATTATTAAGCATCATGCTTGTGTTATAAGCGCCGCTCAGACACCTGATGTGATGGATGTCATAAAGAAGAAATGTGCAATAACCCGGTCCCGTTTATATGTCGAGCAAAAAGATATTACGAGTAAGATATTGTGTCATTCGGGAGGATATCAGGAGTTTAGCGTGTCTGGGAAAATGGGAAAATTCGCGCGTTTACGGACGCGTTTGTTGGGAAGGCATCAGGTAAGCAACGCGTCTGTTGGTATTGGTTTAGCGGTGCAAGCCGCCGCATTATGCGGAAAAAAATTAGCGTATGAAGAGATTTCAAAAGGGGTGTATAATACTCTGTGGCCCGTCAGATTTGATATTGTTTGCCGGAAGCCTTTAATCGTTGTAGATGGGGCTCATAATGCGGATTCGGCGAAAGCATTGCGTCAAACATTGCGGGACTATTTTCCTCGGCGTAGAATACTTTTTGTTATCGGGATGTCGAATGACAAAGATATCCGCGGGTTTTGCCGTGAGCTGTCGGTATGCGGAGGGGATTTTATAATCAGCAGGGCGCGGAATCCGCGAGCGGCTGATCCGGAATTAATATCGTTAATTGTGAGGGCCTGTAACGCCGGCGGAGATATTATTATAAAGCGTTCCATTTCCGCTGCTTTAAATACCGCCAAGACACGTGCGGATTCATCTTCCATTATTGTTGTTACAGGATCCTTGTTTCTGGTCGCGGAAGCGAAGAAATATCTCTTAGCTCATAGCTCTTAGTTGTTGGGTCTTAGTAAGAGCAAAGAGCAAAGAGCAAAGAGCAAAGAGCAAAACATGAACAACACTACTCTTGATACTATCGCCGCGATCGCGACTGTCCCCGGAGAATCGGGAATAGGGATTGTCCGCATAAGCGGGACGCATGCTTTAGATATTGCCGATACGATATTTGTTTCAAAAGATAAAAAGAAGCCTTCTTTGTTTGCGAGCCACTCCGTTCATTACGGTTGGGTTATCGATGCCGGATCAGGGGCTGCGGAAGAGAGGATTATAGATGAGGCTCTTTTAATTGTGATGCGGTCTCCCCGGAGTTATACCAGAGAAGACGTTGTTGAAATCAATTGCCATGGGGGTTTTTCCGCGGTGCGTAATGTTTTAGATGCCGCGTTGAAATCAGGGTGCCGTTTATCCGAACCGGGAGAGTTTACAAAACGGGCATTTTTGAACGGAAGAATAGATTTGTCTCAGGCCGAAGCGGTTCTGGATATTATTCAGGCAAAAACGGATTCAGCCCGCGCTTTAGGGCTTCAACAGCTGCGCGGCGTCGTTTCATCCGAAATTAACGGGGTAAGAAAAAAACTTGTGGATATTCTGTCTTTACTTGAAGCCCATATTGATTTCCCGGAAGAAGACCTCGGCACCGGAGAGATGCGAGAGTTGGAGCGGAAGGCAGAAAGTGTTAAATCCCTGGTGGGGGATATCCTTGAGTCGTATAAACGGGGGCGCGTATTTCGTGAAGGGATAAGCACGGTAATTTGCGGTAAGGCGAATGTGGGGAAGTCATCATTATTAAACGCGCTTTTAAAACAGGAACGTTCTATAGTAACTTCCATTCCGGGGACCACGCGGGATACAATAGAGGAAGTTATTGATATCAAGGGGATTCCTTTGAAAATTGTAGATACCGCCGGCATTATCGAACCGCGTGATTTGGTGGAAAAAAAGGCCATGCGCAGGACGCGGGATTTTATCCGGGGAGCGGACCTGGTCCTTCTTATGTTTGACGGCAGCAAGAAGCTTACCGGTCAGGATGAAATTTTAATGCGTAACCTCAGGAAGAAAAAAGTTATCGCTGTTATTAATAAATCCGATTTACCGCAGCGCATAGAAAAAGAGAGGATACAGCGATTTTTCCCGCGCATTGTTTTTCTGTCGGCAAAAAAAATAAAAAATATTCCGGCGTTAGAACAGGCAATAACCGAAACTGTGCGCGCGGATGGATCTATTTCTTTTTCATCGGTTTTGATGAGCAATCAACGTCATGTGCACGCGATGAGAAAAACATATTCATTGCTTTCAGAGGCTTGTCTTTTATTGAATTGTACGTCTTCCCTGGAATTGACCGCGCAGGACGTTAAGGAATCGCTGGGATTGTTGGATGAAATAACCGGAAAGAAATTTTCCGAAGAGATGCTGGATAAGATATTCAGCAGGTTTTGCATCGGTAAATAAAATATATAATTTCCCCCTTGCTTAAACATTACGAAAATTTCTGCGAGGGGGATAGATGTTTACTCCAACAGTTAAGCACAGCGCAGATTTCTAACGAAATCCGCTTGTAACTGTCGGAGTTGATAAGGAATACCCCTTGCTTAAACATTACGAAAATTTCTGCGATATTTTCGTAATAAGCTGCGGGGTTAAATTTTTCCGACTGGCGTCGTCAAAATTTAAGGAGTATATATGAATAAGAAAAAGATTGAAAGAGCTGTACGTGATATCCTGGAAGCTATCGGCGAGGATAGCTCCAGAAAAGATTTGATAGAAACCCCCCGCCGCGTAGCAGAAATGTACGAAGAAATTTTTTTCGGTATTGGGCAGGATCCCGCGAAGGAGTTGGAGATCATCCTTGAACAGAAGCATGATGAAATTATCTTGTTGAAAGGAATACCGTTATATTCAGTGTGTGAACACCATCTTATTCCTTTTGTCGGTAAAGCGCATGTCGCCTATATTCCCAAGCAGGGACGAGTGACAGGTTTGAGCAAGCTTGCCCGCGTAGTTGATATCCTCTCGAGGAGGCCTCAAGTCCAGGAACGATTGACCAGTCAGATCGCGGATATTATTATGACTAAGCTTAAGCCTCAGGGATGCATGGTTGTTATTGAAGCTGAACATATGTGCATGTCGATGCGGGGAGTTAAAAAACCCGGCACGTTGACCGTAACTTCCGTTGTCCGGGGAGTGTTCCAGAAAAATGAAAAAACCCGCGGAGAAACCCTGGCCCTTATGAAAATGTAATTATTTATTTCAAGCGAATCGTATGGATACAGACCACAAAAAAAGAATTCTTCTCGTATCCTCGGATAATGCGTTAAAACAAGTACTGGAACTTTGTTTTAAAGGATGGGGATATGAGGTTTTTCTTTCCGAATCCCTTTTTTCCGATGTCGAACCGGTTAAAAGAATATCTCCCGATGTCATCGTAATAGATATTTATTCCGCGAGCACCCCGTATCTTAAAATCTGCAGGCTTTTGAAAACCGATTTTTTAACCGCGTTTATTCCCGTTATAACGATTATTAACAAACGCCAGCTTAAAACTCATTTGCTGAATCTGAAGGAAGGGGTTGATGATTTTGTTATTAAACCTCCTGATCCTCTTGATTTGCGCGTTAGGATCGAAATGGTTATGCGCAGGGCGGAATACGGGTTTCATACCAGCCCGTTAACCGGGCTGCCGGGCGCCCGCATCGCCGAAGAAGCTGTTACCGAACGCCTTAAGAACAATAGCACGTTTTCCTTCGGTTATATCGACATCGATAATTTTAAATATTTTAA
>JAQUMS010000003.1 GCA_028717985.1 Candidatus Omnitrophota bacterium | reverse complement strand
TTTTTGTATACACGCGATGGCTGATTGTAACCACCACGTCTTCCTCGGCGATCAAATCTTCTACTTCCAATTCCTCAACTTCACCGACAATATCGGTACGCCGGTCATCTCCGTATTTTTCCTTTAAAATCAGCAATTCTTCCTTGATAATACCTTCTATTTTCTTTTCCGAAGCAAGAATTGACCTGCACCATTCAATCTTTTTAAGTAACTCAAGATATTCTGCTTCGATCTTATCCCGTTCAAGCCCTGTCAAACGCTGTAATTGCATCTCAAGTATCGCCTGGGATTGAATTTCCGAGAGCCCGAACTCTTTTATTAATTCCTGTTTCGCAGCTTCGGAATTTTTCGAAGCTTTAATTATTTTAATTATCCGGTCAATATTCTTTAAAGCAATCTTCAGTCCTTCGAGGATATGCGCCCGCTTTAATGCTTTATCCAATTCAAATTGAGTCCTGCGGCGGATAATAACTTTCCTGTGATCAAGAAAATACCCTATCATCTGGCAAAGATTTAAAACACGGGGACGGTTATCCACCAGCGAAAGCATAATGATACCGAATGTTGTTTCAAGCTGCGTATGTTTATACAACTGATTTAAAACGATCTGTGGTTCTATGTCCCGCTTTAATTCGATAGATATGCGCATCCCATCTTTATCCGATTCGTCGCGGATATCGGAAATGCCTTCTATCTTTTTTTCTTCCACTAATCCGGCTATCGCTTCAATCAAAGAAGCTTTTTGGACCTGATACGGAATCTCCGTTATAATAATCAGGTCTTTCCCGTTCTTCTGACGTTCAATATTCGCGCGGGCGCGCACCGTTAATTTTCCCCGTCCCGTGGAATACGCCTCCTTTATTCCTTCGCGGCCGCAAATAATTCCGCCTGTCGGAAAATCAGGACCTTTAATATATTTCATAAGGTCTTTAGGTTCAGCGTCGGGATTTTCAATAAAATATACTGCCGCATCCACAACTTCGTTCAGATTATGCGGAGGAATATTGGTCGCCATACCTACCGCGATACCGCTTGAACCATTAACCAGCAGATTCGGCAAAACCGCTGGAAGCAAGAGCGGCTCTTTCAATGATGAATCAAAATTCGGCCCGAAATTTACGGTGTCTTTGTCAATATCCTGCAGAAGAACATCTGATACGGCTGAAAGGCGAGCTTCCGTATACCTCATCGCTGCCGCAGCATCACCGTCAACGGAACCAAAGTTTCCCTGCCCGTCAACCAACGGATACCGCATTGAAAAATCCTGGGCCATTCGAACCAGTGTATCGTAAACAGCGACATCTCCGTGAGGATGGTATTTACCAAGGACTTCCCCGACGATACGCGCGGATTTTTTATAGGGCTTACCGTATTCCAGATTCAAATCCTGCATCGCGTATAAAATCCTGCGATGGACAGGTTTTAAACCGTCCCGGACATCGGGCAAAGCGCGGCCGACGATAACACTCATCGCATAATTTAAATACGAATCTTTTACTTCTTCTTCGATATAAACCGGTAGAATTTTTTCGTTTCGCGTATACATAGGCTTAATAGTTAAAAAGGTTAAACATCAAGATTTTTGACTTGATGGGCGTATTCTTCAATAAACTGCCGTCGAGGCTCGACCTGATCGCCCATCAAAACGGTAAACATTTTATCTACTTCAACCGCATCTTCAAGCGTGACTTGTAAAAGAGTTCTCCGTTCAGGATTCATTGTCGTTTCCCATAACTGAACAGGATTCATTTCCCCTAAACCTTTATACCTTTGAATATGCATCCCTTTCGCCGCCTGTTCTTTTATATAGTGTAAAACATCTTTCAGTGAAGGGAAATCATAATGTTCTTTTTCACTTGTAACGCGATATAACGATTTGAATTGCTTTTTCACTTCTCCCGACGAGACAGGAGGCAACGGAGGCAATTGTTCCTGACAATATGAAGCGATATCCAATCCGAATTTTTCTATTTTAGCGATCAGGTTTTCCGCGTCAGTCGCTTCAAAAATTTCCAGGACATCCCCTTCAGAAACATTCTCTTCGTTCCCCATCAGATCCGCAAGCTCTTTATCGGAAAAAACAAACATATATTTCCCATCAATGCGGGCACGGTAGACGGGGAATTTCCTGGTTTTAGGATTACGGGCGTTTAAATAGAGGGCAAAATTAATTCCTTTACGGTCTATACTCTTGCCTATTTTTTCCAATTCCACAAGCAAAGTAAGAATGTCTTTAAATTGATTGTCGGTAAACTCCTGTTTATCTTTTAACCGCATAAACTTTTGGTTTTCCCTGCCCAGATCAAGCAATAAATCATCCAGTTGTTTTTCTGTCTGGATATATTCTTCCCTGGATCCCCGTTTAATTTTATACAAAGGCGGTTGAGCTATATACACGTGCCCATCAACAATAACTTTAGTCATATGCCGGTATAAAAGCGTCAGCAAAAGCGTGCGGATATGAGAGCCGTCGATATCCGCATCAGCCATAAGGACAATTTTAAAATACCTTAATTTTGAAATGTCGAATTCCTCGCCAATCCCGCACCCCATGGCGGATATAATAGTCCGGACCTCTTCATTGGAAAGAATTTTATCCAAACGCGCTTTTTCTACGTTTAAAATTTTTCCTTTAATAGGCAATATGGCCTGAAACCTCCGGTCCCGCCCTTGCTTAGCGGACCCTCCTGCCGAATCCCCTTCCACAATAAAAATTTCACATAACGCAGGATCCCGTTCCGAACAATCGGCAAGTTTACCCGGTAATCCTCCGGATTCCAAAGCGCCTTTTCTCCGGGTTAATTCACGGGCTTTACGGGCGGCTTCTCTCGCGCGGGAAGCCAGTACCGCTTTATCAACAATTTTATTTGCGATAGAAGGGTTCTCTTCAAAAAAACTGCTTAACGCATCCAAAACAGCAGAGGCGGAAAGTCCTTCAACTTCTGAGTTTCCAAGCTTAGTCTTGGTCTGTCCTTCAAATTGAGGATTTGCGATTTTAACGGAAATTACCGCGGTCAATCCTTCGCGAACATCCTCTCCCGATATATTAAGGTCGTCCTTCAGAAGATTTTTCGATTTCGCGTATTGATTGATTGCTCGTGTTAAAGCAGATTTAAATCCTGATAAATGCGTCCCGCCTTCAATCGTATTGATATTATTCGCAAAAGAAAAAAGGTTTTCCGCATAGCCGTCATTATATTGGAATGCGGCATCCAGCTCAACGCCTTCTTTTTCCGCTTCAAATTGAATTATTTTATGCAGCGGGTTTTTATTTTTGTTCAAGTATTCCACAAACGACATAATGCCGCCCGCGAATTTAAATTCCGAGCTCTTGTCCTGCCGCTCATCCCGAAGCGTTATTTCAAGCCCTTTATTTAAAAAAGCCAGCTCCCGCAACCGCTGAGACAAAACATCATACGAATATTCAATGCTTTTAAAAATTTCCTTGTCCGCCTTAAACGTAACTTTGGTCCCCGTGGTTTTGGTTTTTCCTATTACGGTTAATTTGGAAACCGTCTTGCCCTTTTCATACCGCTGGTGATAGATCTGCCCGTCACGTTTGACTTCCACTTCAAGCCATTCGGAAAGCGCGTTAACTACACTGACTCCGACGCCATGCAAACCGCCCGACACTTTATACGCCTGATGGTCAAATTTTCCGCCGGCATGCAAGGTGGTCAGGGCAACTTCAACCGCCGGTTTTTTTTCTGTTTTATGTATATCAACAGGAATGCCGCGGCCGTTGTCCTGGATACTCACACTATTATCCTGATAAATAGCCACGTCAATTTTATTACAATGCCCTCCGAGCGCTTCATCAACGGAATTATCCACAACTTCATAAACTAAATGGTGCAGCCCCCGGGAATATGTGTCGCCGATATACATCGCAGGCCTGCGCCTGACCGCCTCAAGGCCTTCCAGCACTTGAATCGCCGCCGCATTATATTCCTTTGAAGAGCCTTCTTGTTTCACGTGATCATCTTCTTTCATAGATATCGCTCCTGATCCGCTCATCATTTTCCTATTTCTTAAGTTCTCCGACAAAAAATCGTATTTCTTTTATCTCCGGAACCACATGGCGCGCCCTGGCAAGGAAAGCGTCTTTATGCAAATTCAAAACATAGAGCCACGCCGAGGATTCAACCGTAATATACAAGGTGCCCTTGTTAAAATTTCTCGCCTGAAGATGCGGCAATTCCTTTTTTGAAAAAATTTCTTCTACCCATACGCACGGGTTAGCGCCGCCTTTTTCACTTATACTTGATTTTGTTTTTAACTTCGAAAGAACTTGCTCAACGGTCTTTTTAATAGAATTCATTTTTTTGAAACATTATTTTAACCTAAACGCATGGGTAAAACAATATAAATATACTCTTGTAACCGGATAACTCCGGGCTTTTCACTGCCGGAAATTTCCATTTCTATATCCGCAACAAGAAGATTTTTTAGAACATCAATCAGATACGCGGGATTAAAACCTATTACCATCTCTTTTCCCGAATATTTAATAGGAATTTCCTCCCGCGACTCTCCTACATCCGGAGTTGATTTTGATATTGTCAGCTTATCCTTAAATATTTCTAATTTTACCGCCTGATAATCAGGGGTAGCAAGCAATGATGCCCGGCGGACGGCCAGTAAAAACTCTTCCCGCCCGATCTTGATTTTATTATCGGAAACAGGCGGTATTACCTGTTGATAATCCGGGAATTCCCCTTCTATAATACGGGAAATTATAACCACATTTCCAAAATCAAACAGCAACTGGTTTGTACTTATAATAAGAGAAACTTCTCCTTCATCCCGTAAATTTCTTGTGAGTTCCTGAATAGTTTTTATAGGAACAATGATCCGGATATCTTTATGTCCCTCATGTTTTAATTTCCGGTCTGATATCGCCAAGCGCTTACCGTCGGTAGCAACAAGTGTAAGCATAGTATTGCTGATTTTAAAAAGAATGCCGTTTAAAATATACCGGGTTTCATCCATAGAAACAGAAAAAGAAGTCAAATTAATCATTTCTTTTAATATTGACTGATCAAGTTTTATAACTTCTTTATCTTTAAACTCGGGTAATTTGGGGAATTCTTCGGAAGGCAAGCCTATAATTTTAAACTGGCAAAAGGATGTTTCAATGGTCACCATATTATTTTTCTTGGTATAAATCTCCACATCCTCATTCGCTAACTCTTTAATAATACCACTAAACCTTTTTGCGGGAACAGTTATAGCTCCCGGTTCAATAGTATTCACAGGAATTACACAGGTTATACCTATATTTAAATCTGTTGAAGTCATCCGTAAGGTATTCTGTTGTGTTTCCAGTAAAATATTGGATAAAATGGGGAGTGTTGCTTTGGTACTTATTATATTATGTATTATATCAATCCCGCTTTGTAATATTTCTTTTTTTACTTTAAGTTTCATTAATCCTCCCTTTTATCTATATATTTTGTTGTAAAACCACCTTTATATGAGCACTTATCCACAGAAAAAGTCCACACTAGTTTTATTATTCTTATAATAAAACTAAAGTAATATTAATAATAATAAGCTTGAATTTTTTTGTTAATAAGTACAAAACATTATTAAAATGAGTATGTTATGATATTTTTAACCTTGGGATAAGAGGTTAATTCTTATTGAATAACCTGGATTATCCTGTTAATTTTATCTTTTATATCGGCATTAGTAACCAGCGCTTCTTTAATTTTATTATATGAATGTAATACTGTGGTATGATCTTTACCTCCAAAGTGATTACCGATCTCGGGTAGTGATAGTTCTGTCAGCTCCCTGCTTAAATACATGGCAATTTGTCTGGGGACCACAATATTTTTATTTCTACGTTTTGTTTTTAAATCAGACAATGATACACCAAATTCTTCCGCTACGCAACGCTGAATAAAATCAACAGTAAGAAGTTTTTTGGGTTCTTTTAATAAATCTTTGAGTACCTCTTGGGCTAACACAAGTGAAATCGGCTTTTCTTCCAATAAAGAATATGCGATAACCCTGATTAACGCCCCTTCTAATTCACGTATATTTGTTTTAATCAACTGAGCTATAAAAAAAATTACGTCGTCAGGAATTTCGACCGGTTCCCGTTCAACTTTCTTTTTTAAAATAGCTATTCTTGTTTCCAGGTCTGGAGGTTGAATATCAGTTGTTAATCCCCAGCTGAAACGCGAAACCAACCTGTCCTGAAGATTCGAAATCTCTTTGGGCGGCCTATCTGATGAGAAAATAATTTGTTTATGGGCGTCGTACAAAGTGTTGAATGTGTGAAAAAATTCTTCCTGAGTTGATTCTTTTCCCGCAATGAAATGAATATCGTCAATAACCAGCAGGTCCGCATTGCGATACTTTTGCCTGAACGCAGGGGTGGAATGATGCTGGATCGCGTCGATAAGTTCATTCGTAAATCTTTCAGATGATACATAGCAGATTTTACTTGCCGGTGACCGTTGTTTTATGAAATGGCAAATTGCCTGCATCAAATGAGTTTTTCCCAAACCCACCCCCCCATAAATAAGGAGTGGATTATAAACTTTTGCCGGAGATTCTGCAACAGCCAGACAATACGCATGCGCGTGCCGGTTTGACGGTCCAACCATAAAATTTTCAAAGGTATATCTGGGATTTAAAATTCCCGTATCAGGCGCGCCGGAGATTTTAATTTTTACCGTCTCTTCATTATGCTGGGTTTTAAGGTCGGGCTTCAGGGAGTCCTGAAGCTTAACGGAAAGAATTACCTCTTTTTCTTCCTGGCATATTGTTTTCAACGCGGCTTTGATAACCGAGGAATAATGCTGTTCAACCCAGTCTTTAAAAAACGTGTCAGGTGCTTCAAGTATTATTTTATCTTTATTTGCTTCCAGAGGTTTAAGCGGGGCTATCCATGTTTGAAATACAATTTCCCCAAGAGTCTCTTTTAAATAACCGCTGGTCTCCGTCCAAATTTTATGAAAATCTACCATAATGACTTATTCACTCAATCCACAAGTTATTAACATCTTGAATAAATCTGTGGATAAGTGGTTTCTTCCAAGGGTTCACGAGGAAAAAATCCTTGTGGATAACTTTATTTATAGAGGTTCTTTTTTGATTTAAACCTTTATGTGCAGTACGGGTAATTATACAACAAAATGAAGCACCGTCAACTAAAAAATTTAGGATAAATTAATCAGAAACAAAAAATTAAATAAATAAAAGACATTTGTTCCTGTGATCTTTTATAAAGAGTTAAAAATTGATGGCGTCAAAAAGCAAAAAACAAGAAGGATAAAAAACGATAAATTTGAGTTAAATTTCTGTGAAATAAGAATTTTGGGTTGACTTAAAAAAAATCTATGATATAATTTCACAATCCCTAATTTAAAAAAGAGATGGTATTTAATTCTCTTGAGCAAGGGTGATTGTAGGAATGAAATTAACGCTGATTTTTAGGAGGTCTTAAAAATGAAAAAACATCTTACCACGCCGTCTAACATCGTAGGAAAACGTCGCCTTGGCTTTCGGAAAAAGATGGCCACAAAAGGCGGCCGCGCTGTTTTGTCTCGTCGTCGACGGAAAGGACGCAAAAAATTGTGCAGGTAGGCCGGAAAGTTTTAATTGCATTTATTAACGTGTATCAGGGTTATATACGGATTTTGCTTCCCAAGTCATGCAGATTTTGGCCGACATGTTCAGATTACTCAAAGGAAGCTATTCAACACTACGGGGTCGTGCGAGGTGTGGCTAAGTCGTGCGTCCGAATACTTAAATGTCATCCGTTTTCCCGTACGTCCGGTTATGATCCCCTAATAAAACCTTAAAAAATGGAAAAAAGAGTTTTGATCGCTTTTGGTTTATCTTTATCTGTCTTGTTGCTTTGGTCCGCTTTTTTTGTTAAACCAACGCCCAAAATAACACCCGCGCAACCGAAAGAACAGATTGTTTTGCCGCCCGAGAATAAAGTTGAAGATCAATCTGCTTTAGTAACAGCAACCTTTGATGGTATGGATGTTGTTTTTGTGGAAAATCAGGCTTCCGTTAAGGAAGTTACGTTCCCTTCGTATAAGAGCGGAAAATTTACTCTTAAAAACGCTTTTTTAATGACAGATAATGAAAACAATTTTCACACAGGTCGGATTACTTCGGACAGTATTGAGTTCGTTTCTGAGTCACAAGATAAGAAAATCATTAAGCAGTTTTTCTATAAGTCTAAGTATAACATATATTTAGAGATAACAATTGAAAATAAAACAAAACAGCCTCTCAGGGTCAATCCGGCTTTATTGCTGGGAACTCTTAATTTTTCTTCTTCTCAGCCTCAGCCTCATTATGCGGAAATTACCGCGGCGCTTGTGGAGAAAACAATACATCCTAATCCTAAAAAAGACGGCATATATAATCAATTGAAATTTATGGGGTTAAAAGATAGATATTTTTGCCTTGTTCTTGAACCGGCTGGAGAAGGTTATTCTGGATTTGTCAAGAAAATATCTAATAATGAGTCTGAGTCGGGAGTCAGCAGTAAAGAAATTGTTATATTGCCGGGTGAAAAGATCACGCAACAGTTTAAGGCTTATCTTGGTCCCCAAGATATTAAGATTTTAGCAAATAACAACCCGGTATGGGCATCTGTTGTCTATTATGGCAATCTTGATTTAATTGCCCAAATGCTTTCACAGTTGCTTTATTTTTTGCATAATATCTTTAAAAACTGGGGTTTAACTCTTATTGGGTTTAGTATTTTGGTTTATTTTTTACTTTACCCGTTGACTTTAAAGCAGATACGCTCCATGAAAGAAATGCAGTCTTTACAGCCAAAGATAGAACAATTGAGAGTTACGCATAAAGATAATCCTCAGAGAATGAATAAAGAGATTTTTGAATTATATAAAACCCATAAAGTTAATCCATATAGCGGGTGTTTGCCTTTGTTATTACAAATACCAATCTTTTTTGCCTTATATCAAGTGCTTATTCGTTCAGTGGCTCTTAAAGGAGCTCAATTTTTGTGGATAAAAGATTTGTCTGAGCCGGATAGGCTAATTACCTTTAACAATAGCCCAATCCCGTTTATTACCGAATTAAATCTTTTGCCTATTTTAATGGTGATCGCTACTTTTATTCAGCAAAAATATTCTAATACCAATTCAAGTGCGATTTCAAACGAACAGCAAAAAATTTTCGCTATAATTTTTCCCATTATGTTTGGCTTTATTTTTTACAAAATGCCATCCGGATTGGTTTTGTATTGGTTTGTTAATAACCTATTAATGTTAGCTTCCCAAATGAATTTACATAGAAAAAATGCAGCGTAAAATTACAAGTTTAGAGGTAGAGGGAAACACTATTGAAGATGCTATCCAAAAAGCACTCAAAACCCTTAAAGTAAAGCGAAGTCAGGTTAAAATTGAAGTGCTTTGCGAAGAAGAAAAGGGCTTGTTTGGGATGCCCGGCGCCCAATCTGCAAAAATTAAGGTAGACATCCTGCCAGATAAAGAAAAATCTTGACAAATAGTTGTGTAATGTATGATAATAATTTTGGCACGATTGTTCCACGTAGAACAATCGCTTAAAGGATCTCGAAATTGTTCCACGTAGAACATTTAATGTATGGGCAAAACAATTTCTATATGCAATCAAAAAGGCGGGACAGGGAAAACAACGACGGCAATTAATATTGCTGCCTACATGGCCTTGTGCCAAAAAAGGGTGATGCTTATAGATTTAGACCCCCAGGCAAATGCTACGAGTGGCGTAGGAGTGGATCGGCATAAGGTTGAAAAAAGCACGTATCATATTTTACTTGAAGAATTAGATATAAAAGAGATTTTACAGCCTACAAATATAGAAAATCTATTTTTAGCCCCTTCAAATTTGGATTTAACCGGCGCGGAAATAGAATTAGTTGGTGCTTTGGGGCGTGAATATCGTCTTAAAAAGGCTTTAGCCAAAGAAAAGGAAAATTTTGATTTTATCATTATTGATTCACCGCCTTCGTTGGGCTTGTTAACTATTAATTCGTTATGTGCCGCAGATAGTGTTTTAATTCCTGTTCAATGTGAATATTATGCTTTAGAGGGGCTAACACAGCTCGATAATACTATTAATTTGGTCAGAAATAATTTAAATCCCGCGTTAGAAATTCAAGGTGTGTTTTTGACGATGGCGGATTATCGTACAAATTTAAGTAGAGAAGTTATTCAGGAAGTCAGAAATCATTTTAAGGATAAAGTATATGAATCTGTTATTCCAAGAAGTATTCGTTTGAGTGAGGCCCCTAGTTTTGGTAAGCCAATTGTTTTATATGATAAACATTCCAATGGCGCTCAAAAATATGAGGAATTGGTAAAAGAAATTTTAGGTTTGCCTATTGATAATCGGCACGAAGATCAACAGCTTGATGAAGAAGCAAAGGAAGAGCATAAAGAACCTATATAGGCGAGCTTTTGCTTTTGAATTCGCCCCTATTCGTAAGGGAGATGGAGATGGAAAAAAAGGCATTGGGTAAAGGAATAAGCGCACTCATTCCGCCGGGTGCTATAGAAGATAATAATGTCAAAATTACATTTCTGCCCATAGAAAAAATTAAGCCGAATCCTTATCAGCCGCGTGAAGACTTTAATTCTCAAGGTATGGATGACCTAGTGCAATCTATTAAAGAAAAAGGGATTATTCAGCCTGTTTTGGTAAGAAGGCATGGAGAGCATTATGAATTAATAGCGGGTGAGCGACGGTATCGTGCTGCTAACATGTTGAATATAAATGAGTTGCCCGCTATCATTAAAGATGTTGATGACAAGGATTCTTTAGAATTGGCATTAATTGAAAATATTCAAAGAGAAAATTTAAATCCTATTGAAGAAGCTAAGGCATATCACTATTTGATTGAAAAGTTTGGATTAACTCAAGAAAAAATTGCTGAGGTTTTGGGTAAGTCAAGGGCGGGGATCGCAAACTTTTTGCGCTTATTAAAATTACCGCTCGAAGTACAAAAAGATATCGCAACCGGACAATTATCTATAGGTCATGGGAAAATTTTGCTTGAACTTGATGATACGAATAGGCAGAGGATTTTGTCTCAGGAGGTTATATCTAAACTATTGTCAGTAAGAGAGTTAGAGATTTTAATTAAGAAAGAAAAACCAAAAGGATCTTTGACCCGCTGGAAAAATCAACAGACAGATCCATATGTCAGGGTTATCGAGGATCAGCTCCAACAGTTATTAGGGACCAAGGTGCGTATTATGAAAAAGAAAAAAAGAGGACACATTAAAATAGAATTTTATTCACAAGAAGATTTTGACCGGATTGCCCGTAAATTAGGCGGGATATAATAAAAAGGAGGGGGTACCTTGAATCAAAAAGTTCTTATTCTTATTAAGCCCGATGGATTAAAAAAATCTCTTACCGGGAATATATTGACCCGTTTGTCTGAGACTAAGTTGGAAATAGTTGCGGCTAAAATGGTTAGGGTTTCTCATGAGCTCGCGGCAGAACACTATAAGCATTTAAAAGATAAGCCTTTTTTTGATGAATTGGTTAGATATTTACAGGGTGAACTTCATGATCGTAAAAAAGTAATGGCTCTTATTTATTGGGGCAAAGATGCCATACAAAAATGCCGGGGGTTGGCGGGTGCTACGAATCCTGAAGAAGCGGATCCGACAAGCATAAGGGGATCGTACGGTAGAATTACGACTAAAGGATTGTATGAAAACGTGATACATGTCTCATCTAATCCCGAAGAAGCGGAGCGAGAGATCAAGTTATGGTTTGATCCGGACGAGATTATTGTTGATTTATATCCGGCAAAAGAAATTGAGGTTCCGCCGGCGAAAAAACGAGTTTGGGCATAATGAGGAGCGGCATATGATAATAGGCATGACAGGGTTTGGCACAAGCCAGGGGGAAATTAATGAATTTGGCAAGTACCGTGTTGAGATACGAAGTTCAAATCATAAATTTTTGGATATTGTTCTTCATCTTCCGGAAGGATTTTTGTCATTAGAGGATCAGATAAAGAAAGAAATTGAAGCGCGTGCGAAACGCGGGCGTATTACCTGCGTTATTAACACGATCAATAAGCCTTCGCCGCATGTTTTTATTAATAAACAGCTTCTTAAAAATTACATTTCGGAAATAAAAAAAATTCAGGGAGAATTTCATGTCGCGGGAAGTGTCGGGATGTCGGATGTTTTACATTTGCCGGGGGTTTTATCATTGAACGATTCAAAGGTCCCGAGCGGAAAGATGTGGCCCGGATTGAAAATCCTTGTCCGAAAATCCATGGATGATCTCGTATCGTTGAGAAAGAAAGAAGGGGAAGTATTATATCGTCATCTTAAGGTGCGCTTGGAGGATGTGCTTAAAGTTTTAAATGAAATCCAGGAGAGATTCAAAAAGGTTATTAAAGAAAAACTCGTAGTAATTAAAATACCGGAAGAGAGATCTTCTTTTCTTAAAAGTTCTGATATCACGGAAGAACTTGAACGTTTGTCTTTTCACGCCAAGAATTGTAAAGAAACACTTTCAAAGAACGGATCCGTCGGGAAAGAGCTTGATTTTATTGCTCAAGAGATGCAGCGGGAGGCTAATACCATGGGGGCTAAAACTTTTGACGCGGTGATTTCTTCCCGGGTTGTGCATATAAAAAGCCAGATCGAAAAAATCAGGGAACAATTGCAAAATATCGAATGATATACGTGCTGTTTAATCGTGCCGTAGAACAGTGAATACTATGCGTAAATTAATTATCGTGGTTTCCGGCCCTTCAGGCTCAGGGAAAACGACGTTGATTAACGGCTTGTTTCGGGATAAATTTTGCAGTCAAAAACTGGTCCGGTCGGTTTCGGCAACTACCCGCCCTCAAAGGACAGGTGAAAAAGAGGGGATTCATTATTTTTTTCTCTCGGAAAAAGAATTTCTTCGGCTCCGCAGAGTAAAAAAAATCCTTGAATGGACTAAGTATTTGGGGTATTATTACGGAACGCCTAAAGAATTTGTCGAAGAGCAATTCGCGCGCGGCAAGGGTGTAATTTTATGTCTTGATTTTCGCGGAGCCATACGAATACGAAACCTGTATCCGAAAGAAACTGTTGCAATATTTGTGACTCCCGGGTCATTGGATTCTTTGCCGGAGAGAATGGAAAAAAGGTGCAGTAAGACCGCTCCTGAAGAAATTAAAAAGCGTATTCGTCTGGCACAGCGGGAACTTAAGAACGCGCATGAATATAATTATTGCGTTGTAAATGAGGATTTGAAAAAAGCGGTACATGATTTTAAAAAAATAATTAAAAACGAAATTAGAAAACGGTTAAAACAATAGGTGAAAAATGGCGTACATAGCTTTAGAAAATCTTTTAGACAAAAGCAACGGTTCATTATATAAACTGGTAGTAATGGCTGCGAGAAGAGCACTGGAAGTAGCGGAGGGGCATCCTAAATTAACTTCTATAACCGCTTCCGCGAAGCCGTCTACTATCGCGTTGGATGAAATCAGAAACGCAAAGGTTTATTTACGAAAAACAGATAAATGACGCCTCTCGTGAAAAAAAATAGTAAACGCGTTGTAGTGGGGGTTACGGGTAGTGTTGCCATTTACAAGGCCTGTGAAATTATCCGCCGGTTGAAAAAAGAAGGTTTTACCATAGACGTTGTTATGACGAAAGAGTCTGAAGAATTTATTAGACCTTTTTTATTCCAGTCGTTATCAGGCAATAAAGTTTACAGCGGATTGTTTGAAACCCCGGAATCATGGGATATTGAACACATATCCATCGCGGATAAGGCGGATCTTATCGTGATCGTGCCGGCTACAGCGAATATAATAGGAAAAATCGCG
This sequence comes from Candidatus Omnitrophota bacterium, assembly GCA_028717985.1. Classification (GTDB taxonomy): domain Bacteria; phylum Omnitrophota; class Gorgyraeia; order Gygaellales; family Profunditerraquicolaceae; genus STD1-16. Next base: position 3,332 of record JAQUMS010000003.1, on the reverse strand, counting down.
TCGGGGATTTGTGATGATTTATTGTCGTGCGTAGTCTGCGCCGCTTCTTCAAAAGTGTTACTATGTCCGGCTATGAATGAACGCATGTACAGGAATCCCATTGTGCAGTCCAATATCAAAAAACTGAAATCCTTGGGATATATAATTATAGAACCGCGCGACGGTATGCTTGCGTGCGGTAAGGCCGGTATCGGCTGTTTGGCTGACGCGGATATTATCGTAAAAGAAATAAAACGCCTTGCGTGACAGCCGTTTTAAGCGGATAGCAGAAACGATCCGCAGGATTATCGGCGGCATAGCCAAGAGGTAAGGCAGCTGTCTGCAAAACAGCTATTCAGCGGTTCGATTCCGCTTGCCGCCTTAAATTTAGAAAACAGATTTTAAGCCGTTGTGATTTGAAATTCGAGTTGTTATAATGGGCAAGTGGTGGAATGGCATACACGATGGACTTAAAATCCATTGGCCTCCGGGCTGTAAGGGTTCAACTCCCTTCTTGCCCATTTTACACATAAGTATCCGGTACGGACGGAAATAGAGCCGGTACTAGTATAAGGTTTGTTAGAGTAAAGACGGGCTCATAGCTCAGTTGGTTAGAGCGTTGCGTTGACATCGCAAAGGTCAGAGGTTCAAGTCCTCTTGGGCCCACCATTTTAAGGGTGGATAGCATGGATTTATCAGTTTTGAGGCATTCGTGTTCGCATGTCATGGCGTATGCCGTGAAATCGTTATGGCCGGATGTTTCTCTCGCTATCGGCCCGGCGATCGAAGACGGATTTTATTATGATTTTGATAAAAAGGCTCCTTTTACCGACGATGATATTGCCGCTATTGAACGTAAAATGAAAGAAATTATCGCCGAGGATATGCCTTTTATTCGTGAAGAATTTTCAAAAGCGGACGCAATTTCGTTGTTCGGCCGACTTAATGAGAAATATAAAGTTGAATTAATTAACTCAATTCCCGACGAGACCGTTTCGATTTATAAAACAGGGAAAGAATTCGTGGATTTATGCCGCGGGCCGCACGTTGAATCCACCGGGAAAATAAAGGCGTTTAAATTGTTGACTGTTGCAGGGGCGTATTGGCACGGTATTGAAACTAACCCCATGCTTCAGCGGGTTTATGGTACGTGTTTTTCTACGCAAGAGGAATTGGATGGATATTTAAAAGATCTTGAAGAACGCAAACTGCGTGATCACCGGAAACTCGGGCCCGCATTAGGATTATTCGATATTTATCAGGAAGAAGCCGGCGCCGGACTTGTGTTTTATCATCCTAAAGGGGCATTGTTGCGCCGTGGCATTGAAGATTATGAAAAAGATGAGCATTTAAAACGAGGGTATCAGCTTGTCACAACGCCGAACATTATGCAGGCCGGCTTGTGGCAGCGTTCAGGGCATTACGATTATTATAAACAAAATATGTATACGTTTATGATAGACGAGAAAGAATTTGTCGTTAAGCCTATGAATTGCCCGGGGCATATCCTGATTTATAAATCGCGTCTTCGTAGTTATAAAGAATTACCGTTGAGGTTATTTGAGTTAGGGACGGTTTACCGCCATGAAAAAGCGGGAGTGTTGCATGGTTTATTGCGTGTCCGTGGTTTCACGCAGGATGACGCGCACGTTTTTTGTCTGCCTTCTCAATTGCAGGGAGAAATAAAAGCGGTCATTGAATTTGTGTTTTCCACCATGAAAGTTTTTGGTTTTGATTCTTGGGACATTGAACTGAGTACGCGCCCGGAAAAATATATCGGAACAGAAGAGGATTGGACTGCCGCGACAAGCGGATTGGAAAATTCGTTAAAAGAAATGGGGCTTCCGTATGAGATTAATGAAGGCGACGGCGCATTTTACGGCCCTAAAATTGATATTAAGCTGAGGGATGCTCTTAAACGGTCCTGGCAATGCGCTACGATTCAATGTGATTTTGCTTTACCCAAAAGGTTTGATCTTACGTATGTTGATTCTGATGGGAAAGAAAAACAGCCTATTATGCTGCATCGGGTGGTTCTGGGAAGTTTAGAGCGGTTTATTGCCTGTCTCACCGAGCATTATGCAGGCGCATTTCCTTTATGGCTGGCGCCTGTTCAGGTAGTTATTCTTCCCATAAAAGACAGCGTTTTTGAATATGCAACAGAGATAAAAAAGGCTTTTGACGCGCACTCTATCCGTTCAGAAATAGATACAGTTAACGGGACGCTGGATAAGCGGATTAGAGAAGCAGGGATGTCTAAAACACCCTATTGTGTTGTTCTTGGCGAACGGGAGAAAAAAGCATCTACTGTGTCTGTGCGCAAGAGAAAAATCGGTGACCAGGGGAGTATTCCTTTGGCCGAATTTATTAATAACCTGAAATTGCAGATTGCCAATCGCGAATAATCGATTCGGTTTTTCGGCGAGTGGTGGCGCGCAATTAATCAAAAGGTGGTGGTAGTTATAAAGAAGTTTGTTAGAATTAATGAAAAAATCCGAGTACCCGAAGTGCGTCTTATCGGCCCGGAAGGGAATCAGATGGGAGTGGTTTCTTCTGATAGAGCCAGGGATCTGGCCGCGCAATACGGTTTAGACTTAGTGGAGGTTGCGCCCACAGCTAATCCGCCGGTTTGCCGTATTATAGATTTCAGTAAGTTTAAATACGACCAGGAAAAAAAAGAACGGGAAGCAAAAAAACATCAAAAACAGGGACACCTTAAAGAAATCAGGATCAAGCCGAATATTAATGAGCATGATTATCAGACCAAATTAAAGCAAGTGAATAATTTTCTTAAAAAACGTGATAAAGTTAAAATCGAATTGTTTTTTAAGGGAAGGCAGATTGAACATTTGGATTTGGGAAGAAAACTTATTGATAAATTTATCGCCGATACTCAGGTTGACGGACAGGTTGAAAAAGATCCTATGCTTGAAGGGAAAGTTATTTCTCTGGTTTTATCTCCGAAACGAATAGCGGGTAATTTGAAACCAGGACAGGAATAAATATAACGTACGGAATGGAGTGTTACGATGGGACAGAAACTAAAAACAAAAAAAGGTGTTGCTAAAAGATTCAAAATAACGAAAAAGGGCAGGGTTAAATATAAAGCGAATGGGAAAGGGCATCTTTTGACGAATAAAGACAGCAAAAGAATCAGGAAATTGCGCAAACCCCATTATATTGCTAACCAAAAGATGGAAAAATATGTAAAACGCATGTTGCCGTATGGCTAGTCCACAAGGACAGCCTTTTCTTATCAGTTTGAGAAAGAGGCTAGTCCACAAGGACAGTCTTTCTAATCCGGTTGAGAAAGAGACTAGTTTACACGGCAGTCCTTTTTCTTGAAAAAGAAG
>JAQUMS010000002.1 GCA_028717985.1 Candidatus Omnitrophota bacterium | reverse complement strand
TCTTTTAAACATTCAACACTTTCAAAACCGCGGAACGCAAGGCGAATATTCACGTCAAGATCAGGGACTTTATTTTTTTTAAAAATATATTCAATGACATTTTTTGTTATCCCCAGGGCTTTACAGAAAACGCCGATCATACAAGCATTACGCGTAACCGGCGCCGCTTTTTCTTCTTTTATAATATTTTCCAACGGCACGGGTAGTAATTTACACTGAAGAGGAAGAGAATCATTTTTGACAAGATCGGAATTATAAATAATAACTGTTTGTTCACATATTTTATCCTTATGCAAATCAATACAGTCCTGTTGTAATGCAAGCAGAAAATCAATCCGGTTAGAATGAGCGGCGATTTTTTTCCGGGAAACCCTAATAATTGAAAAAGTATGCCCGCCGCGGATCAAAGAGGGATAATCCCGGTAAATATATATACGGAACCCGAATTGATTCAATATCCGGGCAAGAATCAGGCCGGCAGAATCAATCCCGTCTCCCGCATTCCCGCCGATTAATATGGAAAATTGCTCGAGCATAAATTTTCGTGTAAAAAAGGCAGATGCGCATTTTCACGCATCTGCCCATTTAATACATAATTATTTCTTTTTTTTCGATGTTTTTTTCTTTGTAACCTTCTTCGCGCTTTTCTTTACAACTTTCTTTTTCCCACAAGAACCACACGCCATGAAATCACCTCCCTTCTTTTACGAATATAGTTATGAAACATCTTTTTCGTATAAGGGATATTCTTCACGCTTTATTTTACCAGCGATTGCTTCCCGTATCAAATAAATCTTTTTAAAAAAAACTGCGGAACCGATAATGCACGTCACGCCGCTCAACATAAGAGTATACGGCCCCCCTATTTTTCCGGTCAGGGCTCCGGCAAGAAGACCTCCCAATGGCACCATCCCCATAAAAGCAATTGTATAAAAACTCATGACTCTGCCTCTTTTATCATCATCGGTAATACTTTGCAGGACGGTATTGCTCGCGGCAATCTGCACCATCATGCCGAATCCGGCAAAAACCATAAGAACCAAAGAAAGCCAAAAAATCCGCGACCAGGAAAAAGCAATGATTGATATGCCAAAAATAATCATCGCACATGGAATTATTTTTTCTAAACCGTGCGGACCGGGACGTGACGCTAAAAATAACGCTCCCACAAAAGCTCCGCACCCTGTCCCACCCATTAAAAAACCGAGAGTCTGAGGTCCTCCTTTTAAAATTTCCAGAGAAAAAACAGGCATAATCACCGGATAAAATACTCCGAAAACACTAATAACCGTAATTAAAATCAGGATGGTTCTGATAGGGGGGGACGACACAACATATGAAAATCCTTCTTTCAGATTATGAAACAACCGGCGGTGTTTCTGGGTAAAAGCCCGTTTTTTGATTCTTATGGAAATCAAGGCAAGAAGTACGGCAAAAAAACTTATTCCGTTCAACAGGAAACAAAATCCTTCTCCGACAAGCATAATCAAAATCCCGGCGATTGATGGCCCGATTATGCGCGCGCCGTTGAACATTAAAGAATTAAGAGCAATAGCATTACCTAAATCTGATTTTTTTTCAATCAAATCGGCGACGAACGCCTGCCGGACAGGGACATCAAACGCGTTAACAATCCCCAGAAGCAGGCTTAATATAATAATGTGCCACACGGCTATTTTTCCGCTCAAAGATAATGCGGCCAGGATAAAAGCCTGAACCATTGATAAAATCTGCGTCGCTATAATGATTTCCTTCCGGCTTACCCGGTCGGCAAGCACGCCCGCGATGGGGGGAAGGACAAAAACAGGGACTTGCCCGATAAAATATACGAGTCCCAGCAAAAAAGGGGAGTTAGTCAATTTGTAAATCAACCAACTCATAGATATGGATTGCATCCATGTCCCAATCAAAGAAATACCCTGCCCTGTAAAAAACAGCCGGTAATTTCGATATCGAAACGCCCTGACAATAAAAGACATATGCTGTGTATTCAAAACCCGGGAAGGGGACATACAATCCTATTTCTTCTGGCGGGGCGCAGGCTTATGTTTAACTTTTTTATAAACTTGTGCCGCGAGCTCGCCAGCGATATAATCCACAACTTCATCGCAAATCCCGTCAGGAAATTGTGATTTTCTTCGCATATCGCATTGATCGTTAATATAATCGACAACAAAAAGTTCCTTTTCTTTTTCTATCGCTATTTCGGTAGAAAAAAATCCAAGTTTAAAAATACGCCCGATCTTTTTCGTGATTTCCGCGAGCGATTGAAGTTGAAATTTTTTTATTTCAGCTTCTGTCACCGGGCAATATATATGCGTACAAGGATCCCACCAGCACGGGATAGTTTTTCCCATCACATTAAAAACCCTGAACCACGCGAGCCGCGTATCCATCACACACGGAACAATTTGTTTCTGCAGCAAAAATATAAAATCTTTATACCGGCTGTGCCATTGATAGACGTCGTCTACAGAACGGGCGTTCAAAAGAACCCCCGCGCCCCCGGAATCTACTCCGTGAGCGGGTTTTACCACAAACGGCAAACCGAGTTGCTTGATCTTTAATTGGATTACGCGCCGTTCATCGGTAGGAAAATAAATAAATGTGGGAGGAACCGGAATTTTATTAAAAATAAAATCCATATGGATAAGGATTTTGTCGTCTATCCATTTAATCTGCTCCGGTCCGTTAACAAAAAAGGCGCTCTGTTCCTGCAGGATGTGAACAATATCGGAAAAACGGTAATCGGTATCCGACGCGCGGTCAAAACAGGCTAAAAATTCAAGCTGTTTCTCTTTCAAAAGCCGTATAGTTTCGTCAACATTAAACGGCTGTACGAAATAAGGCTTCAAACCAAGAGCAACAACCGCGTTATGAATACGCATAATAAACTCGCGGTCGTATGCCCAATTCCAAAGAATAGCTAAATCAAACACGCGCGGCAAGGGTTTTGATTCCAAGCTCACAAGAGAAAGATTTTCTTCCATAACATTAATAGGACATTATGCATTGCCACTGTATGGTATACGCGAATCCCTGCCCGACCTTATGGATGAAATCAAACAACTCCTGAGACATCCACAATGGAATATTCACGGATAACTCAATCGTTTGTTATTATACCTGATTTCAAACATTATGCAATGCGCTGGTTATAAAAAACGGCTTTAACGCGGGCAATTAAACCGTTGACTCGTTAAGTCCCGTATGTTATTATTCAAATACGCGGGCCTGAAACCTCCGGAAACCCTTATCTGTCAAGAGGAAGGTTATTGTGAAAAACTTCTGCGCTGGAACGGAGAAAATTACATCTGCCGCAAAACATTCTTCCATTATCTCTTCCTATGTATTAGCTTCTAAAGCTTTTAGCGCCATCTGTATTTTTTTGGGTTGCACATCATATTTTGGATGGCTGTTCGATATCGTGCTTTTTAAAACTATTGTGCCCGGAGCTGTCCCAATTTCTTCCACAAGCTCCTTACTATTTATTCTGGCAGGAATAAGTTTATTCTCCTCCCAACCCCAAACTCAACACCGTTGGGCTACCGTTTGTTTGCGGATATGCGCACTGTTTATTTCCATCATCGGGGCATTAACCTTATATGAATACATTTCCGGTATCCCTCTGGGAATCGATTCTATCTTCCTTCAAAAAGAAATACCGCAGGCACTGCCTTTTTTCGAACGGATGTCCTTCCTTTCCTCTATCAATTTTCTCCTCATAGGGATAGCCCTTATACTTCGCACAACCCCATCCCCGGCACTTTACCTTCTTGTACAAATTTTGTTTTTGGTTGAAAGCGCAATCTCATTATTCGTACTCATAGGATATTCATATGGAAGCGCCAGTATTCATACGTATTTCGGGATTTATAAGCCAATGTCCTTGGTTTCCTCTTTTACGTTTATTTTGATAAGTATCAGCGCATTTTTCAGCAGGCCGACCGCCGGTTTTATGGGACTTATAACAAGCGAAACAGAGAGCGGCATTATGGTCAGAAAAACAATCGGGGGAGTCATTATCACAACGTTTTTCCTGGGATGGATAATAATGCTTGGGCACTTCTCGGGTTTATACGATGAAGCCATGGGATATTCTCTTCTTATCGTCTTTATTATGGTTATCTTAAGTATTATAGTCTGGACGATAGGACTTTCTCTCCACCATATAGAGTGTAAACGAATGCGGATAGAAAAAGAACTTGAAGAACAAAAAGATTTCTCCTGTGGATTAATCCAAAACTCCACAGCGCCGACTTTTGTCCTCGACACATCTCACAGAGTAATTTTATGGAATAAAGCTTGCGAAGAACTCACGGGAATAAAAGGCTATGAACTTATCAATACACGGGATCAATGGAAAGCGTTTTATGAATATAAACGTCCCTGTCTTGCGGATATCATTATTGACGGCAGGTTCAAAGATCTCGCGCAATTCTACACTATTTACGGTAATTCCCCTATTCTTCATGACGGATTGCACGGAGAAGGATGGTTTAGGAATCTTGGAGGCAGAAAACGCTACATAGTATTTGACGCGGCACCGGTATATAATGTCAACGGAGAATTAATTTCCAGCGTAGAAACTCTCCAGGACATGACCGAACGTAAACGCATGGAAGAAGCGCTAATTAAAAGCGAAGAGCGGTACAGGGAATTAATTCAAAACATGCCCGTAGGTCTTTATCGTAACACCCCTGGTCCGGAAGGGAAATTTATTATGGCCAACCCCAGCATGGCGCGCTTATTCGGATTCGAATCAACTGAAGAATTTATAGCCATGAAAGTATCCGATCTCTATGAGGAATCCGGGAAAAGAAAAGAACTCTCCGACAAATTAATAGCCGAAGGAAAAATCCTCAATGAGGAAATCCGGTTTAAAAAAAGAGGCGGGGCTGTTTTTTGGGGTGCGATCACGGCAAAAACGGTACGCAACCAATTCGGAGAAATAGAATATTTCGACGGAATGTTGGAAGATATCACGGAACGAAAACACATTGAGGAATTAAAAAATGATTTTGTCGCCCTTGTTTCTCACCAATTAAAAACTCCCGCGGCTGAAATCAAAGGGTACCTGTATAATATGCTTTCGGGAGTAGCCGGTGAATTAAACACTAAACAACGGGAATACATAGAAGATATGTATGAAATCAGTTCAAAAGAATATCGGTTGGTTACCGATCTTCTTAATGTATCCCGCCTGGAACGGGGAGTTTTTTCAGTTAATATAAAACCCGTTGTGTTACAGGAGATTGCCGGATTGGCAATCTCGAACAATATCAATTTCGCCCAGACTAAAAAAATTAATATTCAAATCCAGGGAAACGAAAAAGATATAGTATGTCTCGCAGACAAAGATAAATTAGTGGAAGCGTTGAGCAATGTTATTCATAATGCGATTAAATTCACAGATCCGGAGAGTTCAATAACGCTTGTTATTTCCGAGGATGCGCCCTCCGGGATAATTTCCGTACATGACACAGGAATCGGCATGGGGGAAGAAACATTACGACGGCTTTTTACTAAAGAACAGACGTTGCAGGGCGCGCCCCTGGCGGGAGGAGGAGCGGGCTTAGGATTATATATCGCCAAACAATTTATGTTATTGCAAAAGGGGAATATTACGGTACAATCAGAACTGGGAAAAGGGAGCACATTTTCGTTTTTTATCCCCCTCGCCCCTCAATCGCTCACTGAAAAAAATAAGGAGGATGCATGAGCCCACTTACTAAAGGCAGGATTTTAATCGTTGAGGATGAACCGGGTTTTAGAAGAATTTATAGGGATTTCCTCGAAAAAGAAGGGTATTTTATCCTTGAGGCTGATGAAGGTGAAAAAGGCCTGGAGATGATCCGGACAGAGAAACCGGATTTAATTCTGCTTGATATTGTTTTGCCGAAATTAACAGGTTTTGACATACTGAAACAAATCCGGGCCGATGACGCAACAAAACAAATACCCGTTATTATATTTTCAGTCCTGGGAGAAAAAGAAACAATAAAAAAAGGCCTTGAATTGGGCGCGAATGATTTCGCGGTCAAAGGATTCTATTCGCCCGGAGAAATGTTAAGCAAAATACGCTCCCTGCTTTTTAAAGCCGATATGCGTAAACACCTGGTGTCGTATAAAATCAGCGTGCATGAAAACCAGGCTGATGCCATAAAATTACAGGAAGATATGGGATTAATGAAATCATTCGGCTGTCCCCACTGTGAAAATGAGCTGGTGATGGAATTAATCCCCGATTTCTCACGGACAGACGGACATTGGTTTTTCACCCATTTTATCTGCCCGGAATGCAGAAGAACATATTAAAAATTCCTGTTTAAATAAAAAAGCCGCGATTGGATGAACATCGCGGCTTTTTTATTTAAACTTCTGAAGAGAAGGTTCAAGTGCCGTATCAACGACTCTTTTGGGTTAAAACCAATATCCGCCATGAATGCTCATCGGGAATCAAATTCCCGCGGATAGTTTTAACACAGCTAAAAATCCTATCGGGACGCCCTAAAGCGGAAAGAGGCACAACAAGCATACACGCGTTATCCAATGCGAATTTTTTAATCTCTTTTACAAACAAGGGTTCTTTCTTGTCCTTCACATAGACCCCGCGAGAATTAACCGTGATCTGAATTTTCGGCATAGAACTAAACTCGCGATTATATGAATACCCCAATAAAAAAATGGTAGCGAAAAGATTTCGGCATCCTGGACGTCCTGATTTAAAAATAATATATAAATTATCATTCGCACAGGCATAGCCAACATCCAAATTTTTACTATTTTCGCTTTTGATACGGTTAGAAGGTTCCAGCCATTCCCATGCGATAGTCCCTTCATTGCCGGGGTGAAGAGTTATCTCAGGATAATCTCCAAATAATTCATTCATACGGACAAAGGTAAATAAATATGGGGGATCACATTCTATTTGGCTTTTATACATGCGAATACTGCTGTGTTTCTTTTTTATCTCATCTTCAGTTAAAAATTCCTTTTGCCATCCGCACCCAAGAATAGTTTGAGGATGATCAAGATAAATATCGGGATGGTATCCTCTCGGCTTAGGCCAGCCGTTTACGTGAATAATATACGGGATTACGTGAGGTGATTGAATCTCGCCTTCCATATCCCATAAGGCAATTTTTGTGAACACATAGAGCGCCCGATGATCACGGTTGGTATCTCCCGGATGAGAAACAAAAATTTTAGTCGGTTTGAAATCTTTGATAACTGTTTTTATGTCGCGTAAAATACTTTCCCCGACATACGGAGATTTATACCCTACCGCTTCTTTATACGGGACAGTGGAAATTCTGGTCAAAAGACTTCGATATGGTTTGTCTGACTGCCAATATTTCGTCAATATTTCCATAGTGCCGAAATCAGGGTATCCGAGGAAAAAAATCTGTTCTTTTTTTACGCCCAAAAGCTCCATTGCCTTAAGAGTCTCCTGCCGCCTGACCTCTCCCAACCGAATGAATTCATTTTTTTTCAACACAATCCTTTTTTCATACACTATAAACGCAGGTTCATTATGCTCTCCATTTGTATAACAGACAATTCGTAACTCCGCGTGGGCCTTTAATGCTTTCTGTATCACCCCGGCAGTGCCTATCGCTTCGTCATCAGGATGCGGCGCAAAAACAAGGATTCTGTCGGATGAGGAAATTTCAGGAAGAGTCTCTTCCGCATGCGCAGATAACCCCACAGCGGCATAGAGAATACAACACGCAAGTATAATTTTAATCCTTGTCATTTTCATTACTCCATTTCAGGTTATTTCTACGCGTTCATAATCTAAAGAACCTAACCCGATAGCGGCGGCATGTTTTAACTGTATCATGCCGTTCCTTTCAGGATGCAATTCCTTAAAAATATCTTTTCCGCACACGTTGCACACCTCATCGAAACAGGCTTTATCAATGCTTACGGGGTCTTTCGACAGAAAAATCCCGATATCGGGAGCAACGCGAGGATCATCTTTTGCCAAGCAATCGCACTCCTTGGTGATTTTAAGAGCAAAATTAATAAAAACCGTTCGGTCTTTCTTCCCTATGAGAACAGCTTTCGCATATTCTATCATTTTCTGCTGGAGAGTCCCGCTTCCTGCTTCCCATTTAATGTCAATCGCCTCCCGGGGGCACACAGCAATACAACTCGCGCATCCGATGCAGATCAGCTTATCAACGACCGCCTTACCGTTATTTATAGTTATGGCTTTAACCGGACATATCTTCTCACACACTCCGCAACCAACGCATTTTTTCGTTTTCACAAAAGGAGCGACCCCGGCATGTTGAAATAATTTTCCCTCCCGAGTCGCGCATCCCATCCCAAGATTTTTCAATGCACCGCCAAATCCTGTCATGATATGACCTTTAAAATGAGCAATCCCGGTTAATCCGTCGGAATCAGAAAAAACGCGCGCGATTTTCGCAGTTTTCACGAATTTTCCATTCACAGGAATTTCTGCTGTTACACCTTCACTCGTGTCATCGGGAATTATAATTTCAGCGCCGGCGGCCGCCGGTGTAAACCCGTGTTCATACGCAAGCTGAACATGATCTTTGGAATTTGTACGTTTTCCCCGATACAATGTATTGGTATCGGAAAGAAATGGTTTTCCGCCGTGAGCCTTAACCGCATCTGCAACAATCCGGACATACTGAGGATTTACGTATCCGGTATTTCCTTCTTCGCCAAAATGCAGTTTTAAAGCAATTGAATTATCTCTTTGTATAAAACCAAAAGGTTTGACCTTTTCAATCAAACGGGAAAAAGATTTCTTTATTGAGTCGACAGTATCGGAATTAGAAGTACGGATCAAATAAACAATGCTTTTCATATCTCTCCCTTACTATTTCCCGACGAAAGTCGGGAAATAGTAACCCCGCAGCCTGTTCCTAAAATACCATAGGGATTTTTGGAACGTTTAGGCCAGGGGCATTTATTATTATAGTATTCTTCCCTTATAACCCGACGAAAATCGGCCCCACACTCACACGATGACTACAAATTCACCCCGGGGTTTATGGCTCTGAAAATATGCCGCGATATCACGCGCGGGGCCACGCCTGACCTCTTCGAATTTTTTGGTTAACTCACGGACACACACCACTTCCCTTTCACCAAAAACAGCTTGAATATCGGCCAGCGTTTTAAGTATCCTATGAGAAGACTCATAAAAAATCACGGTGCGATCAAGATTTTTTAAAACAAACAGCCTGTTTTTTCGGGAAACACTGCCTTTAGGTAAAAACCCCTCAAAAATAAATGAATGAGCGGGTTTCCCGGATAAAATCAAAGCGTTCACAAACGCCGTAGCGCCGGGAATAACGGTCATAGGAATACCGTTACCAATTGCCAACCTTATTAATGAATAACCCGGATCAAGGATCCCCGGCATTCCCGCGTCAGAAACTAATGCGATATTTTTTCCTTCCCGCAGCAACTTCAACAGATATTCACCCTTAATTACCTGATTATGCTGATAATAACTGGTCAAAGGCGTTTGAATCCCGTATTCTTTAAGTAAAATACCGGTGTGACGGGTATCTTCACACGCGATCAAAACCACGGAACGCAAAATATCCAACGCCCGAAGGGTAATATCTTTTAAATTTCCGATGGGAGTAGCAATAATGTATAACATCTACGAAACCCTATAAATTGAAATTACGGGATTATGAGGCCAGGTCCCCCAGGGAGAAGAAAATCCCGACCAGGAAAACAAAAACGGCGGAGCAAACCTCGCGACTAAACGCAATTCAGTTTGAATCGACGCGTAATTCTGCAAAGGAAAGCACGCACGGACGTTTCCGCAGAAAAAACGGTAATTATCCTGTCTGAAGCTGCTCGTTACCACATAATCAAAATGATTTTCTTTATAAAACGCCGCGGAATACATCGCGACCGATGGGATAAAATATTCAGCTTGAAACCTTTCAGCGACAGGCGATTTCTGAAGCCGATTAAGATCATAGGGAGTATATGGATCAAACGCTATCCGCGACTTCTCCGGGACATTGGACCGCAACCATTCCAAAGCAATTACCCTTGTATCCTTTTTCATAAGAAAGCTGTCAAAAAGCAGCCCTTGAATAAAAAACTGCCCTACACATACGCCGACAAGAAGTAACCCGGCATACCGAAATGATTTCTTCTGCCACAAAAAATCCGCCATAAATGCCGCACTGACACAAAACCAGGGAATCAAGGGCAAAACATTCTGAAGAGTCCCTCCCTGTTCAAAACTTATTATAAAAAAATATATCCCTGAGGGGATGCTTATTACGAGTGCCTCTTTTTTATGTTTTTTTAAAAACAGGATTCCTCCTGTCAATGCTAATGCAAAACCACAATAGCCAAAAACATCCGGCAAGAGTTTAAAAGAATACGAGAAAAAACCCCGGGTTAAAAAAGTGCCGGAAGACGTATATCCTTTTTCGGATAAATACCTTACGAACTCAGCCGCAGCACTTTTCCAATTGACAATATGAAATGGCGACGTACAAACAAAAACAGCACATGCCGCTATAAACCCGATCAGAAATCTATAGTGTTTCCTACCAATCCGGGGAGAAACACCATGCGCGCATATTAAAAAACCCAAAGCAATCAACCCCGCCCATTTACTTCCGATACTTAAGCCGCAAAAAAGTCCGCTTAGAACATAGTCGCGCAGGTTGCCATTATCCGCGACACGCAAAGCGTACACTAATGACAAAACCACGAATAACAAACAAAAGGAATCGGGAACGGCATAATGCGCGTATTTAACGCATATCAAATTACAGCCGAAAAAAGAAGCGGCAATCAATGCACAAACCCGAGACCGGAATATGTGCCTGCTTAAGAAAAAAATTGCGACAACCGAAAAAAAAGAAGCCAGCGCAGAAAGAATCCGTGCGATTAAATATACGGCTTGATACTTATCGGACGAACCCGAAAAAATACCCGCGACGGCTGAAACCGCATATTGAAATAACGTCGGGTGTTGATAATTAACAGGAACATATGACCCGGAATGAAGATAGATCAGGCTGCTTTCAACAGTAAAGTATTCGGTGGGATGCAAACTATCGAAGGGTAAACCAAACTGAATTCCCCAGATTCTAAGGAAAAGAAAAACAAAGAATAGAAAAACTGTTATTATAGAAAATTTCCGCACCTGTTTGATAAAATAATGCCGCGCACAATCTAAAATTGAGTAATTGTCCCGTCCTGATCAATTTTAAAACCGGAATTGGTTCCCTTACGGGTAGCGCTTATTACAAGAGACCGCGCTTCGGCTCGTTCAACCTTGAAAGTATAGAATTTATCCGTCTTGCCGGGATCTTCAATGGCGAGAGAATTCCAATCTGTCGTATATGCGTTTTTCCAGGCAAAGTAACTTTCTTCTGCCTGCCACAAAAGTTTTAACGAAGACTTAGCATTATCCTGCCGTTCTTTATCAACATAATGTCGCCATCCTGTTCCCGCGATGCCGGAAACAATGGCAATGAGAACAAGTGTTACGATAAGCTCCAGAAGGGAAAACCCTTTTTTTTTCATCGGGTTACATCCCGCTTGAAAAATGGACATGCCCGCTCACCCGCCATTCAGTAATGATCATGTCTTGGACAATACTGACAGCGTGTTCTCCTGTGCCGCCTTTGGTAAATGTCGGATTGGAGTTTGTAGTCGCGGAATTAGAATACGCGTAATGAAAATTTTCGTTTGAAGCATCTGCCTGCAAACGGTAAAATCCGCTCGCCAACCACACCTCATCATACCAGGCGCCGATATTCGTGGAAAGTTTTGTGCTAAACGGATTATCGATATCATCGGTTAATCCCTTGCTTGCCGTCATACATACAATGACTCCCAATATTAACACGATGATTCCACATATAAGCGTTTTTTTAAGCATGGTTCCTCCCTGTTTATCGATTTAATACGGGATATGGCCCTTCCACAATAAAATCATATTCCTTTTTTCCGGCGGATTGAGCGTTTTGAATTGCGCGCATCCGTTTCATCATAATCATGCTTGACGTATCTACGGGAACTTTTTTGGGTTTACGGTTGAGGATATATACCGCCTCAACACCGACAAAAAATCCCAAAACCCCTAATACGGTAGCTATCATAATTATTCGAAATGAATATGGCCGTGAACTTTCCATTTGGTCACCACCATTTTTGGTTGAAGAGTAACCGCCCATTTTCCCGCTTCCACACTCGCGATCGTCGCGGATGTAGGCGTATTGCCGTGATTTAAGGGATTAAACGTCTGATAACCGCTTGTCGTACTTACAACAGATTGGCTTGCTTGCCAATATTCATCGTAATTAACGCTGGCATTTGCTTCCCCCGCTGAAGTTTCCCCTTCAGGACTGGACGCTTTGGCTTTGTTTAAACCAAAACTCACGCCCGCAAGTAATCCGATACTAAGCACCCCAACATATATCCATATTTTTTTCATTGAACCTCCTTAAAATTTTCGGCGTCAGCCGAAAAATTCAGAAAACACCATGTATTGCCCGCTTTATTTCCCCGCAAACCCACGGATAAAAATAGGGAAAGAACGGGTTCCGCCTACTTTCAATTTATACGTGTGCTTAAATCCTGCCTGAGCATTCACAGAAGCCACAATAATCCACTGTCCGGCTGTCTTGGTAATTTTATAATTAACAGGGTAGGAAAGAGTTCCTATAGGATAATTAAACGTGCGTTCGGTCCATTGGGTAGCGCCGGTACCGACCCTGCCGTGGGCAATATCAAGTATTGCCACAGAAGCCCCGGTTTCGCATAAATAATACGCCAAAGCCCGTTCTTTAAATGATTCTAGATTTTGAGCGTTGGAACGTAAAGCAAAAAGGATAGCGATAATTCCGATGCAAATAATAAGGCTTAACGCACTAACCAGTAAAATTGCAATACCTTTATTATTTTTTAAAGCCGTCATATACATAAAATCCTATCTACCAAGATAGCCTTTTTGCCTCCAATAGCAAAAGAGGCGTCTACCAAGATAGCCTTTTTGCCTCCAATAGCAAAAGAGGCGTCTACCAAGATAGCCTTTTTGCTTCTAACAGCAAAAAAGACATCTATCAGGAACCAGTGTGTTTCTATTTACAAAAATAGATGCGTTAATCAATACAGCTGGAAGGGGTAAATTCATTTCTCGGCTGAACACACGTCCTGAACGTTTCCCCGCTGTTTAAATCAATTTCTACTGCTAACCGATGACCGAAATCCTGGGTAAATTGCAGGTTTTTAACATCCTTCAAAATAGCTTTCTCGGTTTGCCCGTCGCTATATTTAATCACGTTGCCTTCCAGCCAAATTTTTTCTGCCGTGCCGCCTCTTTTATAGTCAAGCTGTTTACCATCCGCGGAAATAGTGTATCCGGCATTCACGCCGATAGAACCGGATCGCAGAACACGTTCAAAGATAGTCATGCTGGCGATATGTCCCTGAATTAACGGCTGTTGTTTATCTAAAAACTCTTTTTTCATCACATACATTTCTGTTCCGATACTGCCGATAAAAATCCCCATGACTCCTATCAGCCCTAACGCAATAAGCAATTCCATTAACGTGACGCCTTTTTTATTCATAGATCCCCCTTCTTTTATTCCCACCAAAATTCTGACGTTACAAGCCGCAGCTGATTATTCACCTGCCGAATAGGTATAACTGAAAGGAATTCTCTGCGAGTTGGACCGCCAAGCCTATCCTGCCAGGTCACCTCAACAGATTCCTTAAACGCATTGTCAAACAAAGCATCCTGCGCAACTTTATAATAAATAACCACGCTGTCTGGCGCGCCTTTAGGAACTAATTTTTTTGCTTTTATGTCCCCCAAATACATAAAGGGATGCGGTTGTCCTATGCAAAATAAATGCCATTCTTTTGGGCCGTACCCGGTTTTTGTCGTATCAAGCCCCGGCGGGCACAACACAGGCTCTTGAGGATTACCCGGATAACACCCTTCTGTTAATGAACAATTTTGCGCCGGAGGATAATAATATTTAATGGAAAACTCATGGGCAAACGTGCCTGCTTCGCCAAATTCAAGCGCTTCACGCGCCATATTTAACGCGGCATACCGAAACCCCATTTCCTGATTTAATTGACGGGTATAATAATGGATAGACAACGCGCCGGCAGTAACAATAACCAACAGCATTGTCGAAACCAATATTTCCAAGAGGGAAAAGCCTTTCGTACTGCTCATAAAAAAAGTATACCACTTTTTAAGCAAAAAACCAACTGAAATTAGGAGCTTAAAAAATGAACTCCGGGGTATTAATCCGCTTTTTAACGTTTAAAATTTTATTGATTTATTTAAAAAAGGGGCGGGAACACACTCTTATTCCACGGTCACGGACTTAGCCAGATTCCGGGGCTGATCAACATCGCAACCACGTTTAACCGCTATATGATACGCTAATAATTGAAGGGGCAAGGCGACAATAAGAGGAGAAAACAACTCATCAACTTCCGGGATGTAGATAATTTCACGGGCTAAATCTTTAATTTTCGAATCACCCGCTGTCGCGATAACAATAAGTTTGCCTTGGCGGCTCCGGATTTCCTGGATATTGGAAATCATTTTTTCATATACTTTTGAATGGGGCGCGATACAGACAACCGCACGGTATTCATCTACAAGTGAAATAGGCCCGTGTTTCATCTCTCCCGCGGCATATCCTTCAGCCGGAATATATGAAATTTCCTTAAGCTTCAACGCGCCTTCCAATGCTGATGGGTAATTAATGTTTCTGCCTAAAAATAGAAACGACCCAAAATGAGAATGCCTGCGGGCCAGAAGCTTCACTTTAGATTGGTCTTTTAAAACATTCTCTTGTATAGCCGGACACGCCTGGAAATTTTTCAAGAGAGTGGAAACCTCTTCGCCTGTAAGGGTTTTCCGTAATTTCCCCAAATACAACGCAAATAAATAAAGGATTGCCAATTGGGCGGTATAAGCCTTCGTAGAGGCAACGCTAATTTCGGGCCCCGCGTGAGTGTAAATTACGGAATCGGAAGCCCTCGCGAGACTTGATTCCAAAATATTGCAAATAGACACCACATACGCGCCTTTCTTTTTCGCTTCCGCCACCGCTGCCAGCGTATCGGCAGTCTCCCCGGACTGGCTGATAGCAATAATCAATGTCCGGTTATCAACCAACGGGTCACGGTACCGGAACTCGCTGGAAACATCAATTGTAACTGAAATTTTACACAAATGCTCTAAAACATATTTACTGCATAATCCCGCGTGATACGCCGTCCCGCAGGCGATAATACTGATCTCATTGATATTAGACAAAACATTTTCTTTTAATTTTGATTCTTCAAAAAATATTTCCTCGGTGTCTTTGCGAATCCGATGGTTCAATATCGCGTCAAGAATTTTAGGCTGTTCATTAATTTCTTTAAGCATGAAATGCGGCCATCCTGCTTTTTGGGCCTGAGAAACATCCCATTCAATCACGCTTGGCTGGCGAATAACCGTTTCTCCGTTTGAATTGGTAATCGTAACGGTATCTTCGGTCAATAAAACCATTTCTTTGTCCTCAATAAAAATCATGTCTTTACTGTATTCAAGCAACGCTGAAATATCGGAAGCGAGAAAATTCTCGCCTTTGCCGACGCCAATAACCAACGGACTCCCATTCCGAGCCCCGACCATCTTACCCGGTTCCCTGCTGGAAATAACACCGATCGCAAAAGACCCTTCCAATTGATTTACGGCTTTACGGGTAGCGTCCTCAAGGGACACCGAGTTTTTATAAAATTTCTCGATTAAATGCACGATCACCTCGGTATCGGTCCCGCTTTTGAATTTATGCCCTTCTTTAATAAGCATTTCTTTCAGTTGAGCATAATTTTCAATTATACCGTTGTGTACAAGCGCGATCTCTTCTTTGCAGTCTAAATGAGGGTGGGCATTGATTTGATTCGGGGCGCCGTGAGTAGCCCAGCGGCAATGAGACAACCCGCTTTTTCCGGGAAGCGGTCTTGTATGGAGAAGTTTTTCCAATTCTTTTACTTTGCCGGGCAGTTTTCTTACCGACAACACATTTTTTTTATCCAACAGCATACACATTCCGGCGGAATCATATCCGCGATATTCCAAACGTTTAAGCCCGTTTAAGAGAATATCCTGCGCCTGCCTCTTTCCGATATATCCAACGATTCCGCACATAATAAAAACTCCAAAGCAGAACATCAAAAATCAACATCCTGTTTAACCTTTGATTTTCGATTGTCGAATTTTGGAGTTCTCTTAAAAATAACGTCCCCAACCGGATTTGAACCGGTGCCGAGAGCTTGAAAAGCTCTTGTCCTGGACCAGGCTAGACGATGGGGACAATGTTGTTAATCTCACATCACATTACGCTATGACCTCGGATAATATATTTATTCTTCTTCCTCGGCAATAACTTTTGCGACGCATGAAACATTATCTTTATCTTCGATTTTAATAAGTCGCACGCCCTGGGTCGATCTGCCGGTCGTGCGGATGTCTTTCACGGCGCAACGCAAAAACATACCATTCTGAGTTATGACCATTAACTCATCATTATCGGTAACTGCCTGCATGTTAACCGCCATGCCGTTTTTATCCGTTACTTTGATATTTATAATACCTTTTCCTCCGCGATTGGTCAAGCGATATTCTTCCACGGGAGTCCGTTTTGCAAAACCAAGGCCGGTAACCGTGAGAATTGTAGACCCCTTAACCACAATCGCCATACCGATTACTTCATCTTTTTTATTAAGGTTGATGGCACGGACACCACGCGCGGACCTGCCCATATCCCGCACAGATACCTCTGAAAAACGGATTGCCAGCCCAAGCTTTGTGCCTAAAAGCAATTCCTGCTTCCCATCGGTCATTTCCACACCCATCAATTCATCTTTATCCTCGATTGTTATCGCGATGATCCCGGCTTTTCTCGGATTGCTAAACGCATCGAGTGTTGTCTTCTTTATAGAACCGTTCTTGGTTACCATTACCAGGAATTTATCGGGAGTGAACTCACGGACGGGAATCGTCGAACTTATTTTTTCATCCGAACTAACCTGCAGCAAATTCACGATCGCTTTCCCTTTTGCCTGCCTGCCCGCCTGCGGAATTTCATAAACCTTCAACCAATGGACCTTCCCTTTATCGGTAAAGATCAACAGATAATCTTTTGTTGAAGCAACAAATAAATGCTCAATAAAATCTTCTTCTTTTACTTCCGCGCCCGTCGCCCCTTTACCGCCGCGCTTCTGTTTACGGTACGCGCCGACAGGCAACCGTTTGATATATCCGCCATGGCTGATTGTAACCACCACGTCT
>JAQUMS010000001.1 GCA_028717985.1 Candidatus Omnitrophota bacterium | reverse complement strand
GGATAGATGAGAGCAAGGTTACAGGAATTGAGACGCAGAGTCCATTGTATGAGAATGAGAATCTGGTTGGGGTTATTGAGAAGATCAGGGTTGAACATGAACCCTCTAAAATTGAAAATGACGGCGGCTACGAAAGGAGCGGGAATCCGGAAGTAATAGTATTGGGAGGTCCGGATGGAGTAATTTTGCCGTATGACAAATTCCGTAAAGGGACATTAAAAGAAAGCTTTGTACGGGAGCCGTTGGTGGAACTGCTGAGGAAAGGGCAGAAGATCGTGCTGATTAGTAACTTACGGTATTACGATGACGATCATACGAAAGAAAAGGGTATTTATTCAAGAGTCGTGGAGCTGATACCGTATGATGTGAGAAAGAATTTGGTAATATATGCGTCAGCTGGAACATTCAAGGTGGAATTCAATGAATACGGAATACCTCTGACTAAAAACACATATAACGAAAAAACATATATTACCGAAAAGTCCGTATCTGCCATAAATAATATTCTGCAAGATTTAAAGAAAAAATATTGGGATGAATATCAACAAAACAAGAGTGTATGGAGAAATAAATATCCTAATTTTACATTTAAAGATCTGGAGATAATTTTCCACAAAGATATTTCCGGAAGAGTATACAGTATAAGTATGATATATCTTCCTTCAAGGAAATTGGAAGTTTTTAATTTAGAGGCAAAAGAACAATCTTTACGAGAATCATATTTTAAAGACATTAAGGCGGCAATTGAACAAAATCCTGATTTGAAAGAAACAATAATAGTCCGGGAATCCGGCGTAACTTCAATAGATATCAGGAATATTAAAACGGGTAAAGATCATGCGTTGCAGGATTATCTAAAAGAGCGAGGGATTAAAGGGGAAGATGCAATACTATTTGGTAATCTTGAGGTTTATTCGGAAGATGAACCGTTTAAACTTGTTCCTGGGATACATCGTTATATAAATGATGTAAACGGGAGAAATAAACAGCTGATATCGGGGAGTGCCTTTAAACATATAGGTTTTGGATTGGGAGCAATATATTATTTCCTTGATGGAATATCCAAAGGCGGAAACTTTAGAGATTTGAAAGATAAATCGCATGATTATTGTTCGATAGCGTCATTATTATATCTGGAGGAACAATTAAATTCCCGACGATATAACAATCTAACTTTTAAAGAGAAAATTGATTTTTTAAGCGAAACCTATGATTCATTTAATCTTACTTATTTAAAAAGTTCTACATGGACCAGGCTTTATTTGAAAGGAATGAAAGTTGCTCAGGGCCAAGAATTAAACAGGGCATTACAGGACGTAATGCAAGCATATAACACTGTTTCCTGTATAGATGATTATTTTAAAATAATAGATAGAATTTATTTGCAACATCACGGCTTGAATTTAATAGATTTTTATGCGGGAACAGATCCTCGGGCTGCTCGTACACTCGCATTTTTACAGTGGTTATATAAAGATCATTTGAAAAAAACAAATGAAGATTTAATTCGTGATATCGAAGCGGCGCATAAAGAGACCCAGATTAGCATCAGCCGGACCTTAGCGGGATATTTCCAGGATGGATATTATTTAAGATATAAACAGGAGATACTTAAAGGGAAATCTGGACGTGCACCACCGAAAATCGCCTATTTAGGTGGAGGTGGTAAGGCTACTACAACTTTGCTACAGCAATTTATCGCCAAAGGCTTACGACTTTTAGCTTGTATTATTTCATCATCGGATGATGGAGGAGCAAGCTGGGAAATTATGGCGAGTTTATTCAATAAATTAGGTATTTATTTTATCCCGCCGGGCGATACGTCGGGATTGGCAATATTCTTAAGCGATGACAATTTTAAGATACTAACATTATTCTGGTGCGAGTCTAATCCTAAAGAAATGCCTGTATTTGTGACAACTAAAGGGCGTATTACCGCTGAAGAAGTTTATCCCGTATGGGAAAGAAGGCTTGCCGAAATGCTTTCCGCGATGTCAAATCCTGTCAGGAAAGCGCAATTAAGATCAGCAATAGAAAGCGGGGAAATCTTGAACCAAGAAGGAGTTAATTTTGAAATTCCTGAAGATTCTTTTGTATTTACCTCTAGTATATTAAATCTAGGAAAGATGCTTGACCGTGAATTAATCAGCAAAGGTATAATTCCGTTAAAGAAAATGTCGAGTGCTAATTTATTGTTGATGGGAGCGGCATATGATAACGGATTAATCGGCGAGAAAGGCGTTCAGGCGGGAGAATTTTTCACAGTAGAGCAGTTGTTGGCGTTGAAGGGAACACAGTTTATACCCGTTAGTTATGATTATGAACACAGCTCGCTTGTAGGTGTATATATGAATGGGGATTCTATTAGGACGCAGACAAGAATGACAGATAGTATCCACGATGATTTTGTCTGGGAGATATTTTTTCATCATCGTGTAGGTGCGGATGAAGAAAAGGCAAGCCGTGATTTTGTAAGACTCGACCAGACGTCGTTACATTATCCTAAGGCAAGCAGTCAGGCGGTCAAAGCGTTAAATGAATCCGAAGCAATAATTATGGGTAATGGTTCTTTATGGACATCTTTGATGCCAGTGTTGTTATATCCTGAAATCGCCAAAGAATTGGTATCAAGAAGAAAAGCTGGAGTTCCGGTAGTATTCATAGCCAAGATAAAGGCGGATTTAGAGACTGCAAAATCGATTAAGATTCTTGATAATAAAGGTGAACCGGTTGATAAGGCGGCATTGAGTAAAGATGATAAGTATACATTAAATATTAAAGATCAGGTATCTTTAGGATGGCAGCTTGAGGCTGTACGGCGGCATGTAAGCAGGACACTTAATCAAGAAGTCAAGATTGAAGATATTATTTCGCATGTAGTGGTTCCTGATTTAAAACCGGAAACTTCGGAATATTTGAGCACAATAATTATTACGGGAACAGATGCCCTTGCGATTAAAGAAGGAAAGGCGCAGGTAAGCAAAAAAGTGCAAGGTAAACAGCCATTATTTCTGGGGACTGAGCGGGAATCTTTGGAGGCGGTAGGAATAAAAATCATTGATGTGCCTGAAGATCATATAACAGGTATAAAAAAGCAGAAACCGCTTTATGAAAATAATTATCTTGCAGATATCCTGATTGAAATTACAGAAGCAAAACATAACGATGGAGGTTTCTTTGTTGACAATGGCTCGCTTTTGAAATTCATGGCTGAGACTCAATTCTTCGGTATTGTGGCAGGTGTTGGAATTGGCCTCGCAGCAGGTTTGTGGTATGCCCATAAGACCGGGAAGCTGAATGAATGGTTAGCCGGAAAGAAAGCAGATCCCAGAGAACAGCAGGCAAAAGCATTGCAGACAATTGCCGATTATTTGACTATGGCTCATGATAAGATCAGCGTTCTGCCAGTGTATAAAGCTGATATGACCATTTTATTAGGTAATGATGATCTATCAACCATGAGGCATGCGTCCGGGTTGTATACTGAAGGAAAGACTGATAAGATTTTGGTTTCAGGCGCTCAAGGCAGGTTAACTGCTCCGTTAATTGAAAACGTCAGGAAGGCCGGTTTCGGCAATGTATTTGAAAATATTGAAGTTTTAAGCGAAGCTGAAATTATCGCGAAGTTATTGACGCTTCATGTTGTTCCGGAAGAGAAGATTATCCTGGAAACTAAATCGACCAATACAAATGAGAATATAAAAAATGCAAAGGAAATGCTTTTATCAAGCGGTTTATTATCTTTCGGCGATTATACCGTGATTCTTATGTCCAAGCCTTTACAGATGAGAATATCCTATCTTGATTTTATACAGCATTTCGTGCAACAGGTAGCTCCTTTAAGGGTTCATGTTTATACCTACGCTCCATACACAGTTACAGGGACAGATCAGGAAATTATTGATGCTTTAGCAGAAATCAACAAAATTCAGGAGTATTCAGTTAAGGGTTGGATCAGTTTAGAATCAATTTCTGCGAATGTATTGGAAGCGGCAGAATTTCTTAAGAAATCACTAAATGTAAGTGTCCAAGAGACCAAGAACCCAAGCGACCAAGAAGCTAAGAACACCAACGATGGTGGAGAAACAAGTGCCCAAGTGCTCAAGGGATCAAGAGACCAAGTAGTTCAAGGACCGAGTACAGAGTATAGCGCACAGAGTAAAGGCAATAACGGTTTTGCAAAGAGAAAGAGCAAAGAGCAAAGAACTACGAGCTATCTGCTATCATCTATGAGCTATCGTGACGGTGGAGATAATAGGCAAATACATCCTATTACCCGGAAGTTATTCAGGCATGAAGTCGGAGTATTACGCAACATGGAAGTTAATCCTGCGTTAAGCAGGCTACAGCGGTTATTGATAACTAGGGAATTATCTGAAATCGCGCGATTCTATACTCCATCTGAAAGTGATAGAGAATTAATTGAAAATAACATTAAAAATAGACAGGAAGAAAATGTTAATCCGAAGGACGAAGGACGAAGGACGAAGGACGCAAACTCTATGAGCTATAGAGACGGCGGGGATGTTGAGCAGGGAGGCGAAGGACAATGGATGGTGGACGGAAGAACAGATGTAACTGCTGATGGTGTTGAACTTTTAAGAACTGAGATTTCCCGGACGCGTATTCTTGAATTAGTGAAACAGCTTCAGAATACCGTTTTCGCGGAAGAAACAAAGCATGTATTGATCAATAGATTGGAAAACGAAGATCCATTGGCCGGTGTTCGTATGGCGGAAGCGCTTGGAGAATTAGGCGTAAACGATGAAGCCGTTATTAGCGCGTTGAGTGAAGCGCTTGCGAATCGCGACACAATGATCCAGGCTTACCGCGCGTTAATTAAACTTAATGCCGAAAATTTTGATTTGCCAAAGGCTTTAGTGGAATTAAGCATTGACGCGGAAGATATGCTTGTTCGGTATCGCGCGGTGAACTTCTTGACGGAATATCTTAACGATATTGGTTTGCAGAAAAACCATAAATTTACGGATGAAAACATCGTGATGGAATTATTGCAATCAGCCTACGCGGAAAAAACAATGCTGGTTAAAATAGCCAAGATCAAGACATTGGGAACAATTCCTGTTGAAGAAACATACCTGGTTAATCGTATTTTGATTGAGCTTAAGGCGTATTTGTTCGGGAAGGAAGCCGCAGATCAATATGGGGCGGAAATAAAACCGGTTAAACTTACCCGTGCTGTGAGCAACGCGATGATAGGCAGATTTATACGAATCGCTCAGATGGGCGACGCGATGTCCATATCAATCTTGACGGAAATGGAACCTTGTCTGAAGGCTTGGTTGAACCGCGAAACCAGAAAACCGCTTCAGCAGACCGGAAAAGCGTTATTGAAATCCCTGGGCAGGACCCGGGATGGATTAATCCACACGTTTACAACCGATTATCTGTTTAACTCACGGCCGTTTATCATGGGCTTAGGCCAGGTTTCCATGGAAGAGGCGATGGCAGAATTACCGGCGGCGCATATTGCAGAAGTGGTGAAGATGAACGCGGAGAAAGCTGCTGAAATGATGGAATTGTTTAACACTAACGACGGCGGAGAATTTTCTCCGAAGGACGAAGGACGAAGGACGAAGGACGCAAACTCTAAGAGCTATAGAGACGGCGGGGAAGTCTTAGCGAATGAAGGACAAGGTACCTTTAGCTTAGACGCGAGAAGATTCTTAGTGGAACTGGATTATGTAATGAGGATGCTTGGAATCAGCGATTACAAGAGAGTGGTACAGATCTTAAGGACATCCATAGACAGCGTGGCGTTTGTAAAAGGAATGGCAGAAGCGGCAGGATTGGGAACAGACGAAGCGGCAGAGATATTAGAGGGAGTGAAGTTCTTCCGGCCAGTGGTAGAAGATTACAAACTAAGACAGGTAAAAGAATACGGAAAAGGCGAATTCGCGGATAAAAAGATCAGCGTGGATATACAAGCGGAAGGATATGGAATAGAAGGCGGCGAAAGCAGTGTAGAAGGCGGGGCAATAACAGAGTATTTGAGATTCATGAGAGAAACAGCAGGTATGGTATCGTTTGTGTTCAGAGATAACATGAACGATTTCACAGGCAGGTTCCTTGGATTAACCGCAATCAAAGGAGCAAGTAAATATCCTGATCTGAAAGAATTAATTGAGCGGTTAGACGCGTATTTTGCGACAGTAGACTTAGGAAGAATCGAATACGTGTTCACATCAGGGATTGGCGCGAATGAAATGTACACACATCAGCTGGCGTGGGCATTGAACAAATACTTTGAGATGAGAGGTATCCATGTGAAATGGGTGGTAGTGAATAACCCGGCGCATTTGAAGATCATTCCTGCTGGAGCGAATAACAAGAACACATTAATATTCGAAATGTCCCGAAGCGGGAGCACGAAAGAAACAGTGGATTTCTTCAACGCGACCAAAGACCGGTTTAAACAGAGAATTGTAGCAGCCAACAGCGGAAAATTAAATGAAGCAGGCAAAGAATTAATGAAAGATGCAGACGCGAGAATATTGGTTATAGACGATATACCCGGGGATATCGGCGGCAGACAGATGAACAGGAAAACCCTGATGGTGTATATCCCGTTGTACTTAGGGTTAGTAGCCGGATTAAAAGACGTGGAAGAAGCGAGAAAATATTTGGAATACTACGTTTCGACCATGGCAGGAGCCAATGAGGAATTAGCGTATAGCAATGGTTTAAAAAGTGGTGGAATCAAACTTGCGGAAATGCTGTTCAGGCAGAGAATGAATGGGCATAACCGGTTCGCGATAATCTACGACAATGATTTAAGATTCATAGCCAAAGAATTCCTGCAGTTAAATAACGAAGGGGCAAACAAGAACATTGCCGGCGGAACGAATAACAACGTGTTGGTAGGATATGGCTTGGAATCAGACCGTACCTTATATGAAACAGTGTTTGAGCAGGCAGGGAATACCCAGTTGCCGATCTTCTTATTGAACCGGAACAATGGTAATTACAGACAAGCATACGAATATGCGGAAAGCCTTGAAAGAAGAGGGATCCCGGTAATCATAGTATCATTAGATATAAAGGAAGATTTAAGGAATAATTTGGAAGTCATCGGAAGGACAAGCTCGTTATTACAGGATATGGTAGTGTACTTTACCTATTTGACGAAACAGGACGCGAATTCGAATCCCGCGGTAAAATTCGTCAGAGAGATCACTGCGGCGATGTTTGAGATAGAGAAAGCCAAGAAAGCGCGCGGAGATAAAGATATCCGTGTAACCTTTGAAGACGTTATATCCAAAATACAGGCGAAAGAAACCGAGAACCGTATAAAATCTGAAAAGAGCATAGATGTGGATAAGAAAGATAAAACAAAACGAATTATACGGCGTGGATATGAAGAGGCGGAAGGTGAAGATTTCAGGACATTCATGGAAGCGATAGTTGAGGTGGGAACAAAATTAATGATTGCAGAATCGAGAGTGGTGAGAGTATTAACGAGCGCGATAGCAGAAGAAGTGTTCAAGAGCGATTTTGCAGAAGCGGGCGGAAGCAAGATATCGGATATGGAAGCTGCGTTTGGGAAATCGTTTATGGATGCGATGAGAAAGACAGATAATAAACCTGTAACATTGAATCAGCAGGTAGTGATAGAGACTCAAGATCAGGATAAGATGAAGATATCAGTCGCGGTAGAAAAGGGAGAAGAGATAGAGACAGAAGGCTACAGCGCGGCAGAAGCGTTGGGGATGTATCTGATCAAGATGTTCACAGGCAGAAAAGAGAAAATGATGTATATGCCGTTGACGTTCATGGAAGTGGACGCGGAGAACCCGAAGATCAAAGCGATTGCACGAGGAATAGTAGAGCGGTTCGCAGGGAAAGGGATCACATGTCCGTTATTAGGGTTGCCTGGAGTGGCGCATACGGGTATAGAAGCGATCATGTCGCATCCTGAGAATGTGTTCAATATAGCGATAGTATATACCAATACATACGGTAAAGGATTAGGGACACAGATGGTAGAAGAGAATATCACGGTAGATGATGCGACGTATGTGTATGGGATAGCCAACGTGATCAGGATGGCGTTGGGCGGATCGCCGACAATTATATTCGAAGTAAGGGACGCAAAGGATTTGGACGAGGTGAAAGCGATCCTTGAACCTGCGCTGGATATGCTGAAAGCGTGGATGACTAGCGACGGCGGCTACGAAAGGAGCGGGAATCCGGAAGTAATAGTATTGGGAGGTCCGGATGGAGTAATTTTGCCGTATGACAAATTCCGTAAAGGGACATTAAAAGAAAGCTTTGTGCGGGAGCCGTTGGTGGAACTGCTGAGGAAAGGGCAGAAGATCGTGTTGATCAGTAACTTACGGTATTACGATGATGATCATACGGGAGAAAAAGGATTAGCGACGAGAATAGTAAAATACCTGCCGTATGACGTAAGAAAGAACCTGGCAGTATACGCGTCGGCTGGGACATTTAAGGTAGAATACAATGAATACGGAATACCGTTGACAGAGAACGATTACAACAATTCGAATTATATTCCGGAGAAACAGGTAGAAGTAATAGAAAGCGTATTAAAGGAACAGGCGAATCGATTCTGGGCGGAGTATGAAGGGAACAAGAGCTTGATGAGGAACAAATACCCGAACTATCCGTTCAAGAAGCCGGAAGTGATCCTGCATCGTGATGCCAAAGGAAGAGTGTATAGCGTGAGTATAATCCATCTGCCGTCGAAGAAGCTGGAGATAGTTAATATAGAAGAAGGAGAGATGTCGCCGCGAGAAGAATGTTGCAGAGGGACGATAGAATTGTTGAAGAAATACCATTCATTGTTCTGGGAAGAATACACAGTGAGGGAGTCGGGCATTACATCAATAGATATCCGTAAGAGACATACAGGGAAAGACCATGCGTTAAGGGATTACTTATTAAGCAGAGAGATAGAAGGGAAAGATGCGTTATTATTCGGGAATCTGCAGGTGTATTCAGAAGATTTGCCGTTTAAGAATGTTGAAGGGGTAAGAAGATATATAAATGATATCGTAGAGAAGACGGATGAAAATTATGAGGTAGAAGGATTTAAGCATATCGGGTTTGGATTGGGAGTGGTGTATTATTTTCTGGATGGTATGTCCAAAGGGAAGACGTTTGTAGAGTTGAGGGAAGCAGGAGACTATTGTTTAAACGCGGCAGAGACATATCTGAAGAGGCAGAACGTAAAGAGAGTAAACAGGTCATTGACGTTTGCGGAACGGATGGAAGTATTGTCGGAAGTATACCGGCAGTTCAATTTAAATTATCTAAACCGTGCCAGTTGGATAGATTTATACCAGCTTGGGATAGGGATGAAGAGAGGTGAAGAGTTATACGAAGCGTTGGAAGAGATGAAAAATATTTATGAGGTATCAAAGACAGCGGAAGAGTATTTTGCAGGAGCAGATAAAATATACGGAGGCAGAGAGGGAATAGAATTCATGAAATTCTATGCAGGGATAGATGCGCGTGCGGCGAGGACATTGGGTTTTCTGGAATCGGTGTATAAAGACAATTTGAAGAGGAATAACCGGCAGTTGGAAGAAGCGGTATGGGATGTGAAGAAGAACACGGGATTAAGCGTTGGGAGAATATTGGCAGGATATTTTCAGGATGGGTATTACCAGAAATATAAGGAATCAATCTTAGAGCAGTATGAAGGGAGAGGTCCGCCGGAAAAGAAAGGGTTATTAGACTTAGTATACCTTGGTGGCGGCGGGAAAGCGACCACAACGTTTTTACAGAGGCTGATAGCCAAAGGATTGAGGAAGATAGCATGTATAATATCATCATCAGATGACGGAGGAGCGAGCTGGGAAATCATGGCGAGCCTGTTCAAGAATCTGGGGATGTATTTTATCCCTCCGGGAGACGCGTCAGGGCTGGCGATATTTTTAAGCAACGATAACTTCAAAATATTCACGTTATTCTGGAGTGAATCAGACGCGGATAAAATGCCGGAATACGTAACGACTAAAGGGCGAATAACGGGAGAGAAGTTGTATCCTGTGTGGGAAAAGAGATTAAGTGAAGTATTGACTGCAATAGAAGAACCCACCCAAAAAGAAGAGATCAAGAGCCTCATCAGGAAGATATTAAAGAATCCATCCGAAGAATTTGAAAAATCAACAGATTATCTTATATTTTTATCCAGCGTATTAAATCTGGGAGAGTTGGTAGACCGTGAATTAGTAGGACAAGGTATCATACCGTTAAAGAAGATGTCGAGCGCGAATTTGTTGTTGATGGGAGCGGCGTACGACATGGGATTACTGAGTGGAGGAAAAGACAGCCAAGCGGTAGGATTCCCGAATCTTGATAAACTGATGGCATTGGGAGAAACGCAGTTTATCCCCGTAAGTTACGATTATGAACATAGTGCGCTGGTAGGAAAATATGAGAATGGTGGATTAGTAGCTGCGCAGACGATCATGACGGATAAGGCGCATAAAGAATTTATAAGGGAAGAATACTTTACGCACCGGGTAGATATAGGTAAAGAAGCGAATAATTTTATAGAACTGGATATAAATTCGGAGAATTATCCAAAAGCGAGCAGGCAAGCGGTTGAAGCGTTGAGCAGGGCGAAAGCAATCGTGATGGGGAACGGGTCCTTATGGACATCATTGATGCCTGTATTGTTATATAAGGAAGTAGCGGAAGAATTGGTAAACAGGAGAAGATTAGGAGTGCCTGTAGTATATATAGCTAAGATGAAAGCAGATTTGGAAACATCAAAGGATGTAAGGATAGAGAAAGAAGGTAAGGTAGTTGAAAGTAAGGATATAAAGGAAGAAGAAGAATATGAGTTGAATATAAGCGAGCAATTGACGTTGAATAAACAGCTTGAGGCGATAACGTGGCATATAAGCAAAGTATTGGGAAGGGAAGTAAAGATAGAAGAGATAATTTCGCATGTGATAGCGCCTGAATTATCAGAAGACGCGAAAGTAAAATTAGGGGAAGTAAAGATTAAAGGGAAAGACGCGAAGCTGGTATTGCAGGGAAGCGCGCAGGTTAGCAAGCATGTAAAGGGAGGACAGCCGTTATTTGGAGAGGGAGAAGAGGCGGATCTTCAGGCGAGAGGAATAGAGATAGTCAGGATAGATGAGAGCAAGGTTACAGGAATTGAGACGCAGAGTCCATTGTATGAGAATGAGAATCTGGTTGGGGTTATTGAGAAGATCAGGGTTGAACATGAACCCTCTAAAATTGAAAATGACGGCGGAGAAAGAAAAAATAATACAATAAAGAATAAAGATGATAAGTCATCTCTTGAACAAAAATATAAGGATGCGTATAAGCAAGTTTATAAAGTTAGTAGAGCAGCAGTAGCAAAGACGAGAAAAGATTTGGGGATTGCAGTTTGTATTGATAAAGATAATAATCCGTTGCCATTAGAAGGTTTATCAACAATTATAAGGCCTGACGATGAAAATGCCAAAAAGATATTAAGTATACAGCAAGGATTATATGGGGTATTGCCGGAATCATTACAGAAAAAGATGATTTTTGTTAAAGAGCATGATTTACATATTACACTCGGAGTAATTAATAATGCAACACCTAATAATCATGATGTTATTTTATTATTAAGAAACAAAGTAGAAGATTCATTTCCTGGTTCTTTAAGATTGTCAGGGATAAAAATCGGAGCATTTAAAGGGGGCATTATTATCTTGGAATTTTATCCAGATGGCGTTTCTGACTATAAAATATTCGATTCAATAAATAAGGGTGTGAAAGAGTCTTTTTTGGAATTTAATCAATTTAATCCCGTACTTTACCATATGACTTTATTCTATGTTAAAGAACTTTTAACAGAAGAGGAACATAAAATATTATATGAAAAAATAGAAGAATTTAGGCCCTTAAAGCAGTCGGTTTTATTGTTGGTTGACAACCTTTATTTAGAACATTTTTGTGCTAGTGTTAATGTTTATGATCATGATATTATAGGAACATTTTTCAATCTTAAACAAAAATATAATATAATCAGTACTTTATTAAGTCAAGAATTGACCGAGATGCTTGTAGAAGAAGGAGGGAGGCAGATTCGTAAATTCTTAGAGAAACTGAGTACTGGCGGAAAATCCGCGTATGCTGACCTATCGAAAGTGCAGGGGTTGTGGGAAGCAGTAGAAGAATATGGAAAAGAACCGGCAAAATACAGCACAGAAACCTTATTAAAGCGCGATAGTAGTAGTATTCCGCGTATAGAAGTAAGAGGCAGGAATGAATCAAGTGGAGAAGCAGCGCAGGTAGCGATAATCGGGATACCGTTGAATTATCGAGAAGATACAATGAAAGAATTTAGGAGATTGCCTGGGGCGGAGAAGATGTCGTTGAAGATGGGCGGATTCATGACAGTGGAAGCAAATATCGCCGGAGTAGATAAAGCATTACCGATCAGATACGTACGAAGCCATCTGGTAGAAATCCTTGAAGTGGCAGGATATGAAGCGGGAATCGTAATAGACGCAAGGAAGACTATGACAATCGTGATGTCAGATGGAGATGGAACGTTATATGGAAAACCGACTGCAACAGAGAACCCGATATTGAAGAAAAGCGCGGCATACAGGGCGTTAATAGAATACTTGAATGCAGGCGGGGTATATATGTTGATCTCGGGAAATGATTTAGGATTGACATTACAAAGGATATTAGCAGAAGATGCATTGCCGGTAGAGATTCGGAACCGGTTTATAGTTGTAGCCAATGGAGCGGCGAGTTTGAATGTGTTTGATAAAGAGGGGAATATTAAGGAATATACAGGATACCGTTTGAACGCGTTAAATGAGGAAGCAGAAGAACAAGAAGAACTGGATGCGATATACCTGGGAGATGACGAAAAGAAGGGTGGGAACGATTGGCCGGCGTATGAGGAGATGGGATTTGAGAGAAGCGTGAGTGTGACGTCTAAGGGAAAGAAAGATGTCATGGATATTGTGCATAAAAATTATGTAGGTGGGAATGAAGTGGGGACAGGATTGGTGCTTAAAGGTGCGGTTGAATACGCCAGAGAACATAGAGGAGAGAGATTATTCGGGATTAAAGAACTGGAAGCATTGATAAGAATATCTGAATCTGAAATAACCGCCCCCAGTCAAAACGACGGCGGCTTAGGTATGAGCCGTAAGGAAGATTATAAACAGAATCTTGTTTTATTTGAAAGATTATATCAGAAAGATGCCGATGAAGTACTGCAAATACTTAAAGTGGAAGCCGATCACACCGGAAGATTCTTAGATGAAATTGTAGCGGGAATTGTTGGTATCCTTGAAATTAAAGACTCAAAATCTCTTTATTCAAACCTTAATTTTACAAAACTTGCGCGTGCCCCTCCAATCGAGTACATTTGGATTGGAGGCGCAGGGATTAGAACCACTTCTTTTTTAAAATCGTTAGTTAATTATTTTATGAAAAAAGCAGGCGATAAATACAGGAATTATAAAAGATTAATTGTTCTTGCGATAGATGGGGTTTCTGATGACGGTGGCCACATACGAAAGCTGGAAGATTCATTATTGAATGTTCCAGGATGGGATAAATATCCGTTAGCGACCGGAGATATTGGCGTTTTCCCGAGCATATTTACTTTGAGTGATTCTAAAATAGAATTGTTGACATTGAAAAGGATTACAGGAAAGTCGGTTGAGGAACAGATTTTTGAAAACATCAAAGATATTACATTCCGTTTTCGTGATAATCTTCCTGTAGACTGGAACTTCTTTTGCGCTAATATGTTTTCTGTTGCCCGGAGAATCGATCGGGAATGGGTTGCTCCCGGTATTATAACCGAGAGTTTGAATGGGGCGAGTTTTGGGGTTAATAGAGCAAGCTGGCAAAATCTTTTTTACGTCATGAGCAGATATTTGACCGGAGAATTGAAAAAGGGCAATCAACATATTAGTAATGAACGAAGAGTATATCCGGGCGTCTATGAAATGGTAGGCGCTATCAATGGTTTGGCCGTGCCATGTTCTTTTGACCAGTCTTCCATGGCGGCTATTTTGCAGGGAATGGGAGTTAAAATTAATGATGAAGTTATGGTTATCGGCAAGGCGAACGGGAATTTTTATTACACGAAAGTAGAGGGGATTGTAATAAATGTGGAGAGAATAGAAGATGGCAAAAATGTGAAAGAACGAAAAATTTTCTTTAGGACCACACCATTAAAAACAGATAAATTTCATTTGATTAGCAGAAAAGGAGTTTCTTTTACCCTTGGCGGAAAGAAAATAAAATTAACCGTTAATAAGAATGGCAGTGTTATTTTAAGATGTAACGGTGAAAAATTTACAATTAGTGAGGATAAAGGAGACGAAGGTAAAACTTTTATACGATATCGGAACCAGGATTATGTTTTACCAACAAATACCTCTTGGTTTTTTCTTAAAATTAATCATTCTTTTATTGAATTTAAAAGCCGTATGGTAGAAGAACAAACCAATATATCCGACGCTAAAGATTATCATTTGACTCCAATAGAAAAAGTTATTTTTAGGAATGTTGAAATGAAAGCAGTAGGAGTACAACAGGGAAAAATAAGGACATATGCGTTTCGGAAATCCGGTGAATATTCATATGCGAATCTCGAAGCTATTGAAGGTATACGTTCAACGAAACAGGCGATTATTTTTGGCGATTGTAGTTTTGTGACATCTTTACTGCCGAATTTGATGACGGAAGGCATCCCTCAAGAAATGGCAGCCAGAAAAGATATCCCCAGAATTTTTATGTTTAAAATAATGCAGGATACGGAAAGTAAAGGTCTTTCTGTAATACAACAGATAGAGTTGATTGAACGCTCCATTCGGATGAATACTTCCTTCAAAAGTTTTAAATTTAAGGATATCTGTGATTATATAGTTCTGTTTGATCCTCAGGAGATTGATGCCGCAACGTATTGGAAGTTTCAAGCGCTGAAAGAAGAACAGAGGAAAATTTTGGAGCAACCGGAAATCCAAAAACGGATCGCGATTGGAGAATTAAAATACAGTAAAATTGTTCCCGAAGATCCCGCGGAATTTAATAAGGATACTCTTAAGGAGGAATTAGCACGAAAAGGAATTAAATCGTATTTTGTCAAAGTATCCGATGTGAAGCTTTCCGAGATAAACGGAAAATATGCGTATAAAGAAGAAAGTATGATTCGTATCTTGCATGAAATAGTAAAAGATTTCTCTGGAGAAGACGGTGGGGAAGGAAAAGAGGACATTAAAGAAACACGAGGAATCTTGTATGGTTTTCTGGAGGAAACAGGTTTATTGCCAATGTTTAGTAATTATGGGGAGTTTCCTGAAAGTCATCAGATATTTGAAGCGTGGAAATTTTATGATGAAAAATTATCTTCAGCCCAAGTATATTATTTTTCAAAAAATGTAATTTTGGGCAAAGCTGATGTCGAAATCGAAAAAGATATTATAAGTCTTCATTCTTGTTGGTTCCGCTCTTTTGTCCCAGGACACGAGTTTGGGAGGGAGATTATTGCTCGTACCTTTATAAGGGGTGCAGAAATAGGGGAATTAGTGTACGGACAGATGCCTGCTGAAGTGGAAAGATATTATACTCTTTCTCAGAGAGAAGAAAAAGAATTAGATGAATGGGATGGAATATTTGACGGAAGTATTGCTGCGGGTATACAGCAGCAAATTAATAATTCAGATGCATATTTTAAGAAAATATTTACTACAGAATTGAAATCTATAAGTTTAATTTATGAAGATCGTAAACTTGGTATTATACGTGAATCAACTTTGTCTTTTATCGCACGAGCTAAATCAGAATGGATTCGATATATGTATAAAAAAAGATTCCCCGAAGCAAAATTCAATAAAAACGATATTGAAAGGCTATTGAAAATAAATTTTTTAATAAATAAATATATTACTCTAAAGAGTATTTCAAAATTAAATTTAGAAACTGAAAAGCTGTTATTAATTAATAAGATTTTGTTGGATATTGAAAATAATTTAAATGATTTTTTACAACTAGGAGACAAAAATAGCCCTGAATTTTTTGAGGACAGAATGGGGAAGGACAATTTTGTTAATAGTAAGATAGTAAAAGATATAAATTATAGAGACGGGGGGGAAAAGCCAGTTGTGAGGACAATGCGTATTCCTTCCACTCCTGCTACCTGGAAAAGAATTGAAAATCTTAAAAGATTTAACCACCAGATGGCTAACGGTATAACGGCCGAAGATTCCAGATCTCAACTGGAAGGGTCTTCTCTTGAAGAAATTTATAATGGAAAAGGCAAAGGCGGGATCATTATAACGGCAGTTCAACCTGATCAGAAAGTCTTAAAAGAAATGGAAATAGAAGCCGGGATGAGGCCTAAAACATTCTTTATTAAATATGACCATAAAAAATTAACCTTGTTCTATTTTACTCAAAAAGAAGCTAAGGAATATCAAACACGCGTTGCGTTGGGGGATGAAGAAGTTATTCTTCCCGATATTTCTGTAATATTAAAGATAGCGGGCGTTTCTGTTGTTCATATAGATGGGAAACAATATTTGGGTTTAGCTGATTACGATGAATTTTTGGAACGTATCAAAGATATCATGCAGAGGAAGCAGTCTGATGGAGGTATTGAAACGTATCCGGGATATCTTAATGGGAATGTAATATCTCCTGCGAATGCCTATTCAACGGGAACGGAAGCGGGACAGAGAAGTTATGAAATCCCCTGGCCATTCCCGGATAAACAATCTATTCGCGGTATTCATGATCCGGAATGGGTTAAATCTTTTATGGTGGTATGGGCAATCTCGGAATTAAATGAAAGATCGTCACGCCAGATTACCGTAAATAGGATTTTAAAGAAAACCAAAGATGTTTTTGAAGCACATGGTTTTACCTGGGATAGAGATCACGTGATTTCTTTGTTGAACGGCCTGCGCCGCAGAGGTTTGATTGTTAATGCAAAAAGCGGCAACCGGAAAGATTTTAGCGTTGAAGAAGATAAAGTTACCGTTGATCTTAATGCCCGGTTATACGCGGTATGGTCCAGAAACGTGGAAGATATCAATGTTGATCTTGCTGAAGGGTTTATTCATGGCAAAGAAGAATTTCTTAATGTGATCGCGGAATACGCTAAAGTTACCGCTTTGTGGGGCAGATATCCGGTTGAGGTAAATCACGTGATTCTCCGGGCAATAATGTTTTTTGATGAATCATCCCGTAAAACTATGGCTGATTGGATTTTAAGCGGTCCGAGAAACTCCGCGTTAGAAGATGCAATTGCTTTAAATCTTGATTATGAACGTGCTGTGCAGGATTGGTTGAAAATGCAGGCGTATGAACTGACAGGGAGAAGTATTTACCATTTAACAGCGGAAATTTCCCCTATGGCCGGCGGCCTGGGCCGGGTTGAATTGTATCATGGAAACGCTATGTTTGAATTAGGAGCGGATAGCATTTATGTTGCTCCCTGGTATTTGCATTCAAGGGATAGTTTTGGCAATTTGTACACGGTTGATTACGGATCACTTCCCAATCCGATAACCGATATCAAACCGTACGCAACAATGGAAACATTCATTCAGGGATGTAAAGTCCGGTTTGAAGTTGCCCAGGGATACCTGAATGTAAAGAGAGGTGATACTGTTAATCTGATTCCGATTTATTTAATAAGGGATATTCCCGAGAATTATCACTGCCGTATTATTAACATCCTTTATGAATACAGCACGTGCGATTGCCCCGCGTCGATTTGGGAGTTTACCGAATTTTTCAACAAAGCGGCTTTGGAATTGATCAGAAAACGCGAAGTTGAGAAAAAACATGAAAAAGAACTGCTTCATGAGGAATATAAATCATGTGTTGTAGATTCTAACGACGCGCAGACATTGCCTGTTGCCGCCTTTAGAAAGGCTTTTTATAGTAAGAAAGAAAGTATTGCTCCCGCGCCGGATAAGGATGAGGCATTTGAAATAATGAACTCGGCGCTGTTCTCCGGGACTACTCACACGTATTATAACCGTGCGTGGGCGGATGATTTTGAATTTGGAAAGAACTTCTTACGCAAGGCGGGTATTCCGGATGAATGGTTGTGGTTGTTCCTGCACATTTTTGTAGACGATTACGGCACCTGGAAAGTTGTCTGGGATTTGACCAGCGGCGGCGTCCGGGCTTCCGATGTCTCAAAAGCTGTGGCGGCGGTTCACGCGTTTGAAGTAAACAAATATGATCCGGCAGTTGATCTTTTCGGCGTTACTAACGGTGATAATTACGTGTATTCTTCGGAATTTTTCAGGGATGCGTTGATCAAAACCGGTTCACGTGATTATCTGCATCCTACGCCGCTGGAAATTTTAGCGGCAAAATCATATGTTAAAAAAGAAATGGGTTTAAATCAGTATCAGATGGTTGTCGGTTATTTCGGCAGGCTTGTTCCGGAAAAAGCCGGCCGAAAGCGTGCTTTTACCAACGTAAATATCGAAGCTATGGTAAAAGCCGGGATACAGGTAGTGATTTATGGAGTTGCCCGTTGGAATCCGGTAATGAGAGGGGAATTGGAAGCTCTGGAGGCTGATCTAAAATCTAAAAAAGAAAAAGAACCGGACGTGTATTCCGGGCGGTTTATTTTTAAGAGCCAGTTTAGCATTGACGATCAAAGAAAGGCGTTAGCCGCTACCGATGTTCAGATCCAGGATTCAGACAGGGAAACTGAGGCCGCCGGGTCAACTGAATCTGATATAGGGGCTAATGGCGGGTTACAGTTGGCTACTCCATATTGGGAAGGTATGATTCCTTTTATGGGTGATTTGGTCAACCGCGAAAAGATGACCGGGAATGTTTTAATGCCGGAAAAAGATAGCGCCGAATCTTATTTGAAAGTAGTCTTATGGGCGAACGAACAGTATCAGTCAGGCGAACTTTCTCAATTACAATCATACGCCTATAAAATTAGCGGCTTTGTTGACGCTCGTTATACCGCGGCCGCGTATTTACGTTTCTGGCACAACGGTTTCAGAGGAAAACGGGCGGTTGTAAATCCCCGTGTGGTAGGAGAAATCGGCATAGATAGTAAATATCTCACATTAACTTCAACAACATCCCGGGGAGAGATCTCAATTTTCAAAGATGAAAATGAATTTTATCTGATGGGTAAAAAGAAAGAGGTCGGAAACCTGGCAAAGAATCTGATTTTAACGCTTAGTATCAGCGTTGATCCTGAGTTTGCGCCATTCGGCAGTTCGAGGGTACCTGAAGACAGCATTTTTGTTGAACTGGTGAATGATCATGGGATCAGATTGAAGTTCTCTCCCGTGAGGAAGATTTATGACAACGTGATTGAATATTCTCTCACAATCCCGGAAGATTTTCCTTTGCCGTTCAAAGGAACGGTCCGCGCGACGTCAGGCCTATGGCAGCAGGTAAGGTCTTTCGAGATTGTTCCCGAAGAATATGATCCTCTTGAAGGAGATGAATTGATAGAAACTTTGTGCCCCGTTGATTTCAAGGTAAACGATGCCCGGAATATTTTATTCGGTAAATTCGGCATGTTCCCCTTTGGTTTCGAAACTTCGGAAGGCATGCAGTATGCTAATTCCGCGGGTATAATCGGTTTTATGAATAAGGCGAATATGCTTCTTAAAAATGGGACAACGATCCGGACGCCGTTTTATCATTTTATCCGGTATATCGCGGGTTTATGCGAAGGATGCGTCACGAAAGATATACTCGTGAAACATATGCGTTTCATCGGGTCAAAGCAGATCAGTGACGAGGAAAAAATGAAAGAACTGCTTGAGCTCCTGAAACAGTTTACCCGGCGCTCCGAATATCGATTGGTGGAATCATGGGTCAACGGTTTAACGATAGAACAGATGGCTACTCTTATGATCGGGAATAAAAACGTCAACAGTTTTTCGTTTAGAACGGTTTCCGGTCCGGTAACCGCGGAGACGAGCGGGTTGAAGAGTTTTGAAACCGTATTAAAAAATCTTATAGCTAACCGTCATGCCGAACCTGTTATTGAAAATGATTTTATGGATTTTATTAAATATATGGACGCAATGTTCAAAGGGGTTAAGGGATGGGAAGAGATCATGGCGTATTTACAGACAATTGCCCAGGAGCCCGTGCCGTCTTTCCTGAAAGCTTATTTTCTGTTCAGATTTGTTGAGAAATTAAACGAGAAAATGGAAGAAAACCTGGTTGAAGCATTTATCAATAAAGCAACCTTGGATAATGCGGAAACCGTGCTTAATTCAGGGAAATTCGACATGAAACCGTTTGAATTTTATACGCTTCGCGGCAGATGGATGGCGGACAGCGCGGGATTACAGGATTTTCTCTTTACCATGAAACAGGTAAACGGCAAGGGCGGTGTTTCTTTTCATGATTATATGAATTACCTGCGCAAGCTTTTTGAAGATATGCCCGATTCAAAATATATGATGGATTATCTTGAATACGTCGGTTCACATGAAATTCCTGAATATAAGAAATTTGTCGCTTTGCTTGAAAAGCTTGAAGTCCGCCTTATTTCCCGGATCCAATATTACAGGATGTTTAGCTGTGAACCTGCCCAATCCGGATTTAAATGCGAAGTTGACCTTGAAAGCCCCGAACGGTTTTTTGACGGTGGAATAGCTGATAAAAATACCGTTATTACTTCCGGTATCAAAAACCAATCCGGGAATGAAATACTTGTAACACGCAAGAAAATGGTGATGAATATTAAAGATACTTTGCTCAAAAAAGCGGATATTCTTGGGGCTTTACGCGCGCCGGTGAGCGAAGTGGAAGCCGTGAAGTTAATTTCCAGATACCAGTTGAATATTATTATGGCGCTGGCTAACGGTACAGCGTATGACAGCCTTCAGAAAGGCGCCCAGAGAAAAATCGCAATGGAGAATTATGAATATCTTTTGAGCCTGATGGGCGTTGATGCGCATTTTAAGAAAACAATTAGAACCGCCTCCCACAAGATTGTTAATATAAAGATTTTACAAATAAAGAAAACCTTTTCGGATAAAGCTCTCGCTATCAAGGCAAAAGGCGAGGTGATGAATATTCTTGAGGCCCGGGATATCGTCGGCAGATACTATTATATTATACATGCCCTTGCGGTTTCCCTTCCGTATTCTTCTTTGCGCGAAGATTTTCGTAATACCATAGCTGAGGATTCCTATGAGTATTTGCAGGACGAGATGGTAAACGATAAACTTTTCGGAATGGTTATAACAGAAGCTGACACTATGGTTTTGGCTGATAAGGTTAAACACGAGTCTGTTTGGGAAAGAGCAAAGATATTGGCGGACTCGGAAAACGGGAAGTTGATTCTTAAAGATAGTCTTAAACTTATCGGCAATTATGCCTATGTTTTACTCGGCTTGGCCCGCGGCTTGAAATACGTGGAATTACACAGCAACGGTTTAGAAATGGTTTCATTCCATACGTATAATGAAATAGTTGAAACATTAACTGGAAATCCTGTTTTCAGGAGCGCGGTAACTGGAAGTATCTCCGGTATCGATGTGACTCCGGAATATTACAAACAGGTTTTGGAGGACAAGGCGGATTTACTGCTTTTACAGGAAGGTAAGATCAGCAGGGCGTTGGCTGAAGGTTTGATCGGGTATCATTTTGAGGTAATGAGGATTTTAGCGGAAGGCATGCCGTATTCTTCCCTAAGCGATTACGCGCGGCGCCAACTGTCCGCAGGGATATATTATTATCTTGCCCGGGAGATAGTAGATGACGCCGGTTTCGGAAGAAAAATAGTCCGCGCCTCCGGCAAGGCTATAAATATAAGGATGGAAGGCATCAAAAATAAAATTTTAGCCAGTGCCCGCAAAATTGTGAATGACGAAGAAATAGTGGGCATAACTCAGGCTAAGGCTAAAATTAACCACAATTATCTTATTATTCATTCTCTGGCGCATGCCCAGCAGTTTGAAATATCTCCTGTGGGCAGGCAGAAAATCCTTGTAAAAGCGTCATATGAATTTTTGCTCGGTGAAATGAAACGGGATGAAATGTTTGCTGATTATATTATACATGCCGACCAGATGGTTATTGCCAAGAACGGCTGGAGAAAGATATTAATGGGGAGGGCCCAGGTATTGGCCGCGAAAAAGAACGCGAATATGTCTCCGGAAGATGCCGTCAAATTGATCGGGAATACGTATTTTGTTTTACGCGGACTTTCCCGGTCCCTGGCGTATCAGGAATTAGACCATTGTGCCTGGGATAATATCAGCCAGGATGAATATGAAAATATTCTGGGGAACAAAAAGCGGGATATTGAGTTTACCAAGATCGTGAACAACGCTATG
The DNA here is from genome assembly GCA_028717985.1 of Candidatus Omnitrophota bacterium. GTDB lineage: Bacteria > Omnitrophota > Gorgyraeia > Gygaellales > Profunditerraquicolaceae > STD1-16. The sequence continues at coordinate 4,513 of JAQUMS010000001.1, read as the reverse complement.
CGAAATATTTATATTCATCAACGCGATATCACGGGATCGTTAATCAAAAAAGCATCTTTAGTTTTAGCGCTCGACAAAAGAATAGATTTTTGGTCTGCACGAAAATTGTTTGGCAGGTATATATATATATTCGAAGGTTTAGCTGATAACGTATCGTATCGCGGTTTGGATATCGAAGCGCAAAATTTAATGACAAGCGCCGAGTATGAAGCTCTATTGATCGAAGTTAAAAAGAATGACGAGCTTAAAGAATTGATCGTTCAGGCTGATTCCGCTCTTGGTATAGGCTTCTGGGATAAGAGGCTCATTATCCTTAATAAAGCCAAGGATATTATTGCTCACAAATCATCATTAACTCTTGCACAGGCGAGCGGCATTGTAGGCCCGTATCGGTATGTGCTGAGAGCTCTTGATGAAAATCTTCCGTACCATTCTGTGTATGCTGAAACCAGGGCTGTGGTATCCGAAAAACAATATGCCGTGCTGCAAGATCTGATGAAAGAGGATTATTTGTTTGCCGTTATGATTAGAAATGCCGTTTCCATCATCAAAGTGCAAAAATCAAATTTTAACATCAATGAAATTACGCATAATCCCATTATGGCGGTATTCCTGGAAATCCAATCAGGGGATGTTTCTGAAAAGTGGAAACAGTCGTTAAGCGTGAGAGATCAGGAATATGCCGATATTTTTGAATATCTTCGGGAAAATGATGATGTATTGAAGCGGGTGCTTCAGCTTTTTATGATAGGCGAAGTCAACAGCGACGTGTTGGCACGGATTATTAAAGATCAGCTTAAACAGCCGCAATTAAAAACCGTGACGGGTTTTGGCAGCCATATGCTCGGCGCGATACACCGCGCGTTAGCGAAAAGGGGATATGTTTTTGATGAAGAATGGGTGGTGACGCCGAAAACCGTTGAATTGCTTATCGGGTATACCCGTAATTATCGTAAAGCGGAAGGGAAAATTTTCAATACTGATGAACTTTACTCGGTGCCTTCCGTGTTGGCCCGGCTGGAAGAAATTGCCGGTATTTCTGCCGTGGGCATACAGTATCCTTTAGCGCCGGAAAAAGGCGCCGCATTTTCTGCTTCTGGTTTCATGCCTCAAGGAGGCATTATTGCTCAAAACAGGGAAAATGACGGAGGAGATGAAAGTGAGTTTGACAGGAATCTTAAAAGAGAATGGGACAGGAAATTCAAACAGGGTTTATTTGGTTTTGACATTTCCCGCGTTTCCTTACGGGATGAAGGAAAATTCAAGGTTCTTTTCCATCCGGACCGGCCCATGACGATAAATCTTATGAAACAATTGATGCCGCCTATCCAGGGTTATAATCCTTCTAAATTTAATTTCCATAAAGCCAATCCGCAAGAGCTTCTGATGTCGCTGAACGTGGGAGGAGTTAATACGGATTTGTTTATCAATATTCAGCCCCGAGTCGCTTATAATTTCTTTATGGTGCCGGAACGTAAAGCTAACCTTCCTCAGGTGATCAGTGAACGCGAGATCCGTGTTGCGCTCGCACTGCTTGATATGAGCAAGGCTTCCAATTTCAGGCTTGGTTTTAACAGCCTTGGCGGCGGAACGAGGGTGTTTCATCTTCATATCCAGGGATTCTATTATTGGGGTGTGATACCGGTGGAGAAATTCGCTACCGAAACGGTTGAAGATATTTCCGGCGTATTGTTTGAAAAAACAGTCGATTATCCGGCTGAAAGTTACGTGGTCCGTTCGGAGAACGCGTTAGGAGTCGCCCGTCTGACAAGTATGATTATTGCTCAGTTCTTAAGAAATAATATTCCGCATAATCTGATCTTCGCGAGGAGCGGCCCGGAGAAAAAGATCGTGATATTGCCGAGAAAATCGATTTTCCCTATTATCAATGAAACATACCTTGATTTCGGCTGGCAGGAGATAAGCGGAGAGATCGTAGTCCCGACCAAGGAAATGTTTGAGAATATAACCGAGAATGATATCCATTATTTATTGGCTTCCATAGCTGAACCGCTCGCGTTTACCATCCGTAAAGTTGGAGCAGAAGCTAAATCTATTTCAGTGCGCGTGCTTGAAGATGGCGGAACCAGCCGGAAAAAATCAGCCCGCGGTCAGACAAAAGAAATTAATGTCGCATATGCAGAGATAGAAAAAGCGCGTCTGGAAGAACGCGGATACCGTATCCAGGGAGTGAATCCGGTTATTATGTCGCAATGGAAGGATCCCGCGAAGCGTGATGTGGATCTGTATCTGCATGCCTTGGTTCTTATTGCCGGCATTGAATTGGAATTGCCGTATGGAGTTGGGAAAATAGATGTGTACCGCGCGGTACGGGAAAGCAATATTATTCTTATTAAAGAAGCGTCGCGTCCGGTTCCCGAAATGTATTTTGATATTATCAGCCGGACGCTCTACATTTTTGAAAAATTAGACGATTTTTCGAGCGAAGAATTAGCGCTTAAATTAATGAGTACTGTTTTACGGGCTGTTTCCCGTCTGCGTATCCCCGCCGCCGACGAAAGTTCATGGAAAAATATACGTAATTATTTACAGCCGGCTAATTTCAAGAAAGTAATCACTTTATTGCGCCCTGACTGGCCGGAAAGGCCGTTCCGGAGTTTACAGATCGCGGAAATTGCTCTTGAAGTTACCCGTCTTACCTATAAAGTAGGAGGTTTGGCCGATGTCGGGTATGGTCTATCCAAGGAATTGGCTAAAATAGGGCATAATGTTGATATCTTTACCCTTAAATATAGTAAGCCGACTAATTCTCCCGCTGATCAAAATTTACGTTACGAATATATCGGCAGCGTATGGGTTCCAATCGGCAGTACCTGGACCGTGGAAGTGAAGGTGTACAGGACAAACCTGCATACTCTTCCGGGAATTCACGATCTTAAAGGCCGCCTGCGCGGATATGTGCTGGAACCTGTGGGAAGCGGCAGTGTATTGGCAGAATATCCTTACTCGGATCAACTAAGCCTTGAGCAGGCGATTCTTATATCACGGGGATCATTGCAGGCAATGAAAGATATCCCTGAATTACATAAAAATAGTTACGATATTATTCACGCGCATGATAAAGACAGCGCGTTATCTCTGGTTTATAAAGACGGGCTTCCCGAATTCAGGCATTATTTCTCCAGAATGCAGCCGATACTGACAATAAATAATATCCGGCATCAAGGTGTTCATTCTTTTGATCGGTTCTCTCTGTTGAATCTTCCCTATGAATATGGCGGTGTATTTGATAATTTCGGGTCAATGAATTTATTGAAAGGCGGGATCGTTAAATCCAACAGAGCCAATACCGTAAGCGAACGCCACGCGTACGAATTAACTACTGCCGAAGGCGGAAGGGATCTTGATTGGTTGTTATCACAGAAAGCACGTGAATTCCGGTTTTCCGGTATTATTAACGGTATTGATTATAATTTCTATAATCCGGCAACTGATCCTATTTTACCGTTCCGGTATGACTTCGCGCACGGCAATGTCAGGGAAAGTTTTGAGCAAAAACGCAATAATAAGGAAGTGCTCCAAAAATTATTAGGGTTAAAAGTTGACCGGACCGCGCCGGTTATCGCTTTGATCGCCCGGTTGGATGACCAAAAAGGAGTAGGTTTGCTTGCGGCTAAAATTCGCGACATTTTGAAGGCAAACCGTAACGCTCAGATCATTGTTGCCGGCAGGGAATATGACAAACAGTCTGTTGACCAGATTCGTTGGCTGCCGTTTGAATACGACCCTGAAGGGAAGTGGGATTTCCGCGGCCGGGCGTACATCCTTCCTAAGTTCCTTGATGAAAGTATTGTTCATCTCGTATACGCCTCCGCGGATATTTTCCTTGTTCCCTCTCTTGATGAACCGTGCGGGTTGACTCAGATGATCGCTGCCCGTTACGGAACGCCCGCGGTGGTGCGGTATGTAGGAGGGTTGGCGGATACGATTGAAAATTATGATCCTTTGCGCAAGACCGGATACGGCTTTGTGTTTTTTGATCCGACGCCTGAAGCGTTGCAGGAAGCGATCCAGAGGGCGCTGGAAACGTATTCTCAGGAAGACCATTGGCTGCGAATACTGGAAAATTTACGCAAAGTTGATTTCTCCTGGAATAACAGCGCCATAAAATATATTCTTATGTATTGGGACGCGATGACATTTAACGGGGCATCCGGTAAATCAGTTTTCGAGCAGGATGGAGGTTCAGCCACGGATAATGCAGTCTTAAAATTGTATACTAAGACCAATCTGAGGATATTTAATATACTTACGTTTATCATAGGTATGGTAGCTATGAACCGGGATATTGTGTTTAACACGGCTTATTTTTATCAGTCAGTTGTGCTAAACGGCTTTGCATTCGGAGAATATGCGTATAAAGTTGTATTCTTTACTGCCGTTGTTCAGTTCCTGCTTGAAGAAGCTTTTGATAAAAAGTTCGCGGTGAAATTTAAATCCATGTTTCAGTCGAGTATTTATTTCGGCGCCGCTGTTTCTCTCTTGATGGCTT